>DATIRX010000040.1:0-6581 GCA_035469225.1 Bryobacteraceae bacterium | reverse complement strand
GCCGTTCGATTTCACGAACGGTATCGAGATAGTCGCCCAGCATCACTCGATCCTGCGCGCCCAAGCTGCGCCGCAGATCGGCCACTTCTTCGGAAACCAGGTCCAGCACGCTCGAATACTGCCGGGAGATGCGCTTGCGCTCTTCGGGTGTGTCGCCCTGGCCGAAGAGCCTCTGGAACAGCTTGCGGGGATCGTTCTCCATCGGCAAGGGCGTGGTGGGCGTGCGGAAGGAAATCGTTCCGGCATAACTGCAACCGAAATCGCGATCGCAGGACCCGCCTCCACCGCGCACTTCCGTGGCGATTTCGAGCGAGGGAAACGGCGTGTCCTGGCCGATGTGCAAGGCGGCGATCTGGTCGACGGTCGGGCCGCCAAAGGGATCCTGGCTGGCGCGCGGATGCACGCAGCTCAGCCATGTGCCGGGTGTAATCGCATGCACGGCCGGGCTCACAGCCGGCCTGTTGGCGAGCCCGCTCACCACCGTCAACTGTTTCTGAAAGGGTGCCAGCGGCTTGAGAATCGGCGAGAGCTCGAAGCCTGCGCCTTCAGTCTTGGGCGTCCAGTCCTTCATGACCGCGCCGTGCGGGAAGTAGATGAATCCCAGGTGAGGCGTCGGGTTGGCAGCGGTCTGCGCCAGCGCCGTGTGCGCGGGAATCATCGCATCCAGCAGAGGCAGGGCGACCGCTCCACCCAGGCCGCGCAACAGCGTCCGGCGGGAGAGATGCTTCTTCGTGATGAACATCGTAGACTCGCTTTCTCAATTCCTGACTGCTGCTTTTTCCCCGGATTTCGCGGTTTCCGCGGGCTTGGCTGCCGTTCCCGAATCCTTCACGCTCATCTGAAAGGGAGCGCTCCGGATAATCCCCATCATGATCGACGAAAAACGGTAATGGTCGCGCCCGGCCTCGCGCACGATCTTGCGAACCCCGGGCATATCGTAGTATTCCAGGCGCCGGCCGAGCCCGTACGTCAGAAGTTTCTCGGTCAGGGTCTGGACGAACTGCTCAGGATGCTTCATCAGCGCCTGGCGCACGTCGGCCGGACCGTTCACCGCGGTTCCATCCACCAGTTTCCCCGCGGAATCGATCAGCGTTCGCGCGAACTTGTCTTTGGCCCGCCACGCACCGATCGAATCGTAATTCTCAAACGCAAAGCCCAGCGGATCCATTACGCCGTGGCACGCATTGCAGGAAGGACTCGCCCGATGCTGTTCCATGATCTGGCGGACGGTTTTGGCCTGCTCGCCTTCCTTGTTCTCCTTGAATGCTTCCACGTTCGGCGGAGGCGGCGAGGGCGGCGTCCCCGCGATACTTTCCAGAATGAATGCTCCGCGGAGGACCGGCGCCGTCCGGTTGGGATACGACGTCACCATCAGAATCGCGCCCTTTCCGAGCAAGCCCCAGCGATTCGGGTCCGCCAGCTCGACGCGCCGGAACTGATCGCCCCGCACGTTGGGGATGCCATAGTGCAGCGCCAGACGCTCATTGGCGTAGGTGTAATTCCCGTTCAGCAGATCCAGCGCGCTGCGGTCTTCGCGGAACACGCTCCCGATGAACAGCTCCATCTCGCGCTGGAATGCTCGCCGCAGGTTCGCATCAAAGGCCGGATAAATGATCGGATCGGGCTCGAAGGCTGCCATTTCGCGCACCCGCAGCCACTGGAACGCGAAGTTGGTAACCAGCGACTTCGCCTGGGGCGCCGCCAGCATGCGCTTCACCTGCTGTTCCAGAACCGCCGGGTCTTTGAGTTTGCCTTGTTCCGCCGCTGTCAGCAGTTCATTGTCCGGAATGCTGCTCCACAAAAAGAACGACAGCCGGGAAGCCAGATCCACGTCGCTCAGGCGATACAGGGAACCTGCCGCGACATTCTGCGGCGGGACTTCCGCGCGATACAAGAATTTGGGACTCGCCAGAATCGCGATCAGGCCGCCCTCGATGCCCTTCTCGAAATCGCCGGTCTTACGGGCTTCCTTAAAGAACGCGAGGGGTGCTGCCAGGTCGCGATCGCTAACCGGCCGTCGAAAAGCCCTGCGCGCGATGTTCGCGAAAATTCGCGACGCGCAGGCAGTCTCTTGCGCGGTGTCCGGAGGACGGCAGACGAAAATGCGCTGACGGTTCACGGGCTCCGCGCGGTTGCCCGTCGGATTGAAGGGGCCGTTGACCGAGATGCCCGGTGCCGGTCCGCCTCGGCCGCCACCTGCTCCGCCGTACGCCGGACCCGCGCCGCCCGGAACAAAGGACTGCAGCAGACCCTCGTTCTCAATGAAACTCCGCGCCGGCGTGCTTACGGCGATCTTATGCATTCCGGCTTTCACGGCCACGCGCCCGAGCGTGGAGATTTTGACGCCGTCCAAGGTGACGACGCTCTCGGTGTCCACTGCCGGAGTTGCGCCGCCACGACCGCCCCGGCCTCCGCCGCCCGCCCCGCCCGTGCGAAATTCGTACTCGCCATCGGCAGGAAACAGATACTCGGCCACCGTTCCGCTCCGGGTTCCCAGGGGCAAATCCGCGGGCTCAGCCGGAGTTCCGCGCAGCGTCACTCGAACGGCATCGGCCGGCAGCGGCTTTCCGATGGCCTGAAGCGTGACGGCGCGCGCGGCCGTGATGTATTGATCCAGGAACGACGGCGACACCTTCAGCACGTTGGCGATATTGTCAAACCCGTCGCTGATATCGTCCGCCGGCAGCAGCGCGGTCGCGTCCACCTCGATCCCGAACAGCTCCCGCATGGAGTTGGAATACTCCATACGGTTGACCCGGTGCAGCGGCACCAGACCGGGATTCGGGCTGGCACCCGCGGCCTGGTCAAGAGAAGTTTCCAGCCACGACACGAAGGAGTCGACCGCCGTCAGATCCGGCCGGGGCGCGCCTGGAGGAGGCATCATCCCGCCGCGCAGCTTACGGACGGCTTTCTCCCAAACTGCGCCGTCGTTGGCGACGTGCGAAAGATCCATGGCGTCAAACGTGAGGTTGGCGGTTTTCAGGCGCTGGTTATGACAGGTGACGCAGTATTTGTCCAGCAGCGCTCGTGCCGATGCCGCAGAAGCAGCGTTCGTTGGTGCGGTTCTTTGCTGTGCGCCAAGACGTCCGGAGACGGAGATCAGTGCGATTCCGAAAGTTACGGCTGCGACAACGTAGCGCATCAGATTCTCCGCTTCTAAACGATTCCGCCGAGCTCGCGGACATGTCCCCACAGACCCGGATAGGCATTGGTGATAAACAGCTCCGGATTTCCCCACTTGGTGTCGAACTCCTTGGTGGGAGCGGCCGCCAGCATGTCCTTCGCGCCCATACCCTTCCGCATCATGTCGACAAACTTTGTCCGCATCGCGCCCAGCATGTCCACCTGGGCCTGCAAGTCGGCTTGCGTCTGCACGGGACCGCTGCCGGGAATAATGCGCGTTTCTGCGTTCGTCAGGGCGATGAGCGCTTTGGATGCATCCAGCAGCCCGCCGACCCAGCCGGCGGTGGTGGGGTCCGGAATCGGGTATTGACCGGCGCAAAAGGCGTCGCCGGTCACCAGAATGTTGGGGCCGGGGAAGAACACGTACATATCGCCATCGGTATGCGCCTGGCCAAGGTATCCGTACTGGACGGTTTCTTTCCCGAAGGTCATCTTTCCGTTGGTGTAGAAGGTTTCGTTGGGCAGCGCCTGCTTTGCGCGCGGCGGAAACGTCCGGTTCCGCCACTTGCAAATGATGTCGGTGTCCATCCACAGCCGGGTGTTTTCGTGGGCGATGATCTTCGCGCCCGCTTTTCCCAGGGCGTCGTTCGATCCGGTACTCTCCAGGTGCCAGTGGGTGTTGAAAAGCGTTTGGACCTTCCGACCGCCCGAATGTTCCGCCACCACTTTCAGGAGCTCGGCCGAACGCTCCGGCGAGCCGCCATCCACCAGCAGCACGCCATCTGGACCCGTGACTGCCAGCACGTTCAATCCGGCCCCGGAGATGTGCGCGAAATTGTAGGCTAATTTGGTGGCGGTGATGGGCGGGGAAGCGGTCTGCGCCCGCGCGATCGACAGGCCTGCCGCCCCCGCGGTCAGAATCCGGATAAAGTCTCGACGGTTAGAGGGACCCACCACGTAAGCCATTATATAGGGCGGGGTTGCGGAACGATACGTTACGGATTGGGTAGCCGGAACGCGATGAATTCAGCCTCGAAACCCGTCCCGCCGATGGCAACCACGATATATTGCTTGCCGTTGAGCATGTAGGTCATGGGTGTTCCGGTTTGTCCCGCGGGCATGAACACGGCTCCGGCGTCCTTGCCGGTAGCCTTGTCATAAGCCCGCAGCATAGCTCCCCGTTTGCCGTCTGGAGTCGTGAAGAAGTCGCGTTCCCCGGCGATCACGGCAGTCTTGGTCACCAGCGTCCCGATCACGCCGGGGCGGCCGGTGCGCGGAATAGTAAGTCCTTTCAGCGCGGGGTGATTGCGAATATTGTCGGGAGTTTCCCCATGCGCCACCTGCCAGCGGATCTCGCCGCGGTTCAGGTCGATCGCGCTGATGCTGGCATAGGGCGGCTTAACCAGCGGAAGTCCCTGAACCGTCAAGCCCGCGCCCCCGTCGGCCTCGCGAGCCGCGGCAGGTCTGGTATCGGCGGCAGCATCCGCGCCCGCGCCTGCGGCGGTCCGGATGCCGGTGCGCGCCGTCCCCTGGACGTACGATTCGTCGGTTACTCTCGTGTCCCCGGGAACCAGCCCCAGCGTGCTGATGGAGCGCTGTGAAAACACGTACGCGGTGTGGGTCTCGGGATCGTAGGAGCCGCCCGCCCAGTTGGTGCCGCCTCCCGCCGTCGCCAGTGCCAGCGTCGCCAGCGGCCCGTCGGCTTTGCTGACCACCGGAGGCGTGAAGATCGGCCCCAGCTTATACAACGCCGCCACTTTCTCGGCCTCGGCGCGCAGGGCGGGCGTGAAGTCGATCAGGTCCTTGAGCTGAAAACCTTGAAGATCATAAGCCGGGGGCCTGGTCGGGAACGGCTGCGTCGGCGAATACCATTCGCCCGGCACTGTCCCCTTCTCCACCGGCTTTTCCTCGATCGGCCAGATGGGCTGGCCCGTCACCCGGTCCAGCACGTACAGAAATGCCTGCTTGGTGGGCTGGGCGACCGCCTTCACCGCGCGCCCGTTGACGACGATATCGACCAGGATCGGAGCGCACGGAATATCCATGTCCCAGATGCCGTGATGCACCAGCTGGTAATGCCACTTGCGCTGGCCGGTTTTGAGATCCACCGCCACGATACTCTCACCGAACAGTCCATTGCCGGGACGATGTCCGCCGTAATAATCGCCCGTGGGAAGCTCCACCGGTAGATAGGCGATCCCCAGCTCCTCATCTACGCTGATCTGGCCCCAGACGCCGGCATTGCCGGTGTAGTCCGCGGAATCTTTTTCCCAGGTGTTGTAGCCGAACTCTCCCGGCTTGGGAATCGTATGGAAAATCCACAGGCGCTTGCCGGTGCGCGCATCGAATCCACGAACGTAGCCTTTGACATTGGTCTTGCTGCGGGGAACTCCGCCCGAACGGTGCGCGGCGCCAACAATCACCGTGTTCCCGGCCACTACCGGCGTCGCATGCAGCCCGACTTCACCCGTCACCAGATCGATCTGCTGATCGTCCTCAAGTTTCAAATCCACCACTCCGTTTTGCCCGAAGGTCGTCGCCGGCGCGCCGGTCTTGGCATTCAGCGCGATCAAACGGTAGCCCGGCGTGACATACAGAATTCGCTCTTCGCGGCCATCGGTCCAGTAGGCCAGTCCGCGTCCCGACAATTGCCGGGGAGCCGCACTGCCGCGCGGGCCTTCTTTCTCGCCATGCGTCCACAGGAGTTCACCCGTAGCCGCATCCAGCGCCACGACGGATCGGCGGGTACCCGCAGTCGCGTACAGGACGCCGTTGGCCATCAGCGGAGTCGTTTCCAGATTGAACTCCGGGCGCGGGCCCAGGCTGCGCGTGCTGAATCGCCAGGCGATCTCCAGCTTGTCGAAATTTCCAGCATGGATCTGATCGAGCGGAGAGTAGTGGGTGTTTCCGAGGTCGCCCCCATACGTCCGCCACTCGCCGTTCTTGGCGCCTTGCTGCGCGCCAGCAGGCAAGCCAAGCAACCCGCAACACATTACGCCGAACAGGATTCGTTTCATGCCGCTCCTTTTTGCTACCTAAACACTTTATCGGAAAGTCTACACTAGCTGTTTTAGGAGCTCCATGCCGACGGCCATCCGGGACCTCGAGATTGTTCTCATCGTGCTCCTGATATTTGTGGTCGGATTCGGGGCGCTGGCGAACCGGCTTAAAACTCCGTATCCCATTCTGCTGGTGATCGGCGGCCTGGTATTGAGCCTGATTCCCGGGATTCCCCGCTTCAATCTGGAACCCGACATTGTCTTCCTGGTGGTGCTGCCGCCCTTGCTTTTCGCGGCCGCATTCACCACTTCCTGGCACGACTTCCGCTACAACCTGATGAGTATCGGATTGCTGGCTTTCGGACTGGTCAGCTTCACGGTCGTCGGCGTGGCCGTGATCTCGCACTGGATCCTTCCTGACTTCGATTGGCGCCTGGGACTGGTGCTCGGAGCCGTGGT
>DATIRX010000039.1:0-8101 GCA_035469225.1 Bryobacteraceae bacterium | reverse complement strand
CGGGAAGCCGCCTGGCCCGGCCGTTCGGTGACCGTGACAAAGCTGTGCGCTGCGGCCGGCGTCATGCAGCGCGTCCCGTTTCTATCGCGGTCTGCCGGGCCAGCGTGAATGCCAGGCGCGCGCAGCCCCATAGGCTGCCGGCGCCATAGGCCAAATGCAGGCTGGCGAAAATCAGAGGCATTCGCAGGGCCAGGCTCGCCCGGCGCTCTTTCCAGGCCGCGTGTAGCGACGCCGCCACGTTCGCCGCAACGTACGGCCCCGCCACCGCGGCCAGCCATCCGAATCCCGTCCATCCGCTTCCGGAATATGCGCCTGCAGCCGAGGCCGCCGTCAGCGCTGTCACCAGCCCTCACGGAGCCAGGTGGCTCCAGCGCACGGCGATCCCCGGCGAGCATGCCAGGGGCAGTACGGCCCACACCCCGTTGGTCCAATTCTGGCGGCAGAATTCGCCCAGCGTGCCGCGTGCGTAATAGTTGATCTGCATCTGGGGCGACACCAGGATTCTTCCTCCCGCGCGACGGAGGCGGCTGCTGAACTCGATGTCCTGGCTGCGCTCCAGGCGCTCGTTGAACCAGCCCACACGGTCGAATATCTCGCGGCGCCAGCATGCGCCATACACCGTGTCCACCCAGCGCGGCAGGTTTGAACCCGTGCGGAAATGCGAATTCCCGACTCCAAAGGGATGCGTCAGCGCGATCCGGATCGATGGAGCGAATTTTCCGGAGTCTTCGGTCAGAGTACGCATGGTCCCGCCCACGCAATCCGCTCCCCACGTATCCAGGCTCCCGACCGCCCGCCTGATGTATTCCGGACTGATCTCGGCACGTGCGTCCAGCCGCAGAATCACCTCCCCATGTGCGGTTTCGATCGCGCGGTTCAACGCCACGGGCGTGACACCGGCCGGATTGTCGATCAGGCGTACTCTGGAATCGTGCGCCATGTAGCCCGCCACACACTGGCGGGTGCCGTCTTGACTCATTCCGTCGGCGACAATCACCTCGATCCGGTTTCCCGGATAATCGGAAGCCAGCACCGAGTTCAGGCACCGGGCAATGAAGCGCGCCTCGTTGCGGCACGGAATCACCACGGAGACCAGGGGAGTCATCGGGCGGCTCCGCAAACCCAGCCCCGCTGCGGATGCCACGCGAGCTTGGCCGGGACGTGTTTCTTCCGGCAGGAAAAGGCCAGCACGCCCACCGGTATCAGCACGCCTTCGATCAGAAAGCCCTTGTAACCTTCCGGACCGGCGCGAATCAGCGGAGCCAGGCACGCCGCGAACAGCCACGGCGCCACCGTCGCGAACAGGCGAAACAAGGGCCCCGCGCCGGTCCGGCGGTGCGCGTTCAAACAATACGCCCACACCAGTCCCATGATGATGGCCCCCAGCGCTACGCCCAGGTATCCGAAATTCAGATACCAGCCCGTGGCATGATGCAGAGAATAGCCCTGGTTCTGGATCGCTCCCACGCTTTCGCTGTAGTAAAGATAGATATCCCGCGGCCGGTCCGGCCATACCACGCGCGGGATCACCGAACTCGCCAGCGCATAGAGGCTATAGCCGAAGCGCGGCTCCACCCCTGCCGACAGCACCCCGTACATCGAGAAGTGCGCGCCATAGGCTTCGTTGCTGGACGTCAGGAACCGCGCAACGCCGGTGGCCTCCTCGACTCGTCCGCCGACCTCCTCACGCAGACCCGCCAGCGGCACGGCGCGAAACAGATCGATGGCGTAGAGGAACCAGAATCCGGCTGCCAGAACCAGACCCACACCGATCCATTTCGGCCTTCGGGCCGTACCGATATAGGCGAGCACCCCGGCCACCAGCGCCGCCAGAATCTCGTTCTTGTTCCCCAGCACAAAGGTGAATGTTGCCATGGCTCCCAGCAGCAGCACATAAGAGGGAAGAGTGTAACGCCGCCCGACGCTGACCAGCACCCGCGGACGTTTCCCGGCCGCCAGCACCGCCAGACCGATGGCAGGGGGAAGCAGCGCCACCCGGTTTAACACCTGGTGCAAAGTGAACCATTCATCTGTTTGCGCCCGCGTATACACATAGGCCGACACATTGAGGGCCCAGGCCGCGCTGAGTTTGTCGTACACCAGCGCCAGGCTCACCAGTCCGGCGCCTAGCCCGATCCATAGAATCGGGGCGTGCCGCAAAAGCACTGGCGATGGCTCCCGCTTACTCACTGGAGCCACCGTAAAGAGCAGTGTGAGTTCCACCAGGATCACGAAGCCAGCGTACAGTCCTAGCGTCACCAGATAGTTCTGATCGAGCACGATCGGAAAAAGTTTGCCCTCCAGATACTGGTAGTGTTTGCCGCTGAAGCCTCCGGTCTTGTCGATCACGATGTACCAGGCCCCAAACAGCGACCAGTAGTACAGCGCCCCGATCCCCAGCAGTGTTCCCGCATCCCCGCGCTTGCGATACAAGACCGCCGCCAGCACCGCGATGATCACCGTCGCCACCGTCAGCAAAGCGAAATATTCCATCTATGCGTCCCGCGACTCCGCCGGCCGGCGCTTTTTTTCTGGCTCCCGCACAGTTTCGCGATACAGCCGGCCGAGCTCTCGCGCGATCCGCTGCGAAGAAAACTCCGGCACCCTTCTGCGGCCGTCCGAACGGCGCGGAGGAGTCAGCATCTCGGCCAGAGCGCTTCCCAGGGCCTGCGCATCCCGCGGTGCAATCCGCGAATTCGCCACGCCGCTGAGTCGTAGGGCGATATCCCCCGCCTCCACGCTCACCACCGGAAGATTTGTCGCCAGCGCTTCCTGCACCACGGTGGGAGAACCCTCCGCGTCGCTGGTCACCAGAAGACAGTCCGCGGCGTTCATCATGGCGGGAATCCTCTCGGGCGGTACATTGCCGTCCAGCACCTCCAGGCGCAAGGCGGGCACCCGGCACCGCGCTTGGGCCGTGGCCGCCTGGGCCAGGTCCAGGCGCTTATTGCGGCCTTCCCCCCCGGCGTTAAACAACACAATCCGATCCTGCTGCCGCCAGCCCAGCTGCCGGCGCATTTCGCCTTGAGGCAGGGGTTTGAAAACCTCCGCATCCACTCCGCTCGGAAGCACCGTGGCGCGCGCGCGCCGCCACCACAGCCGGTCGCGCAGCTGCGGGCTCACACACACAATGCGCGAGGCCCGCAGCGCTGCCAGTTGCGACAGCAGCCGGCCGGCCGCGGGCCGCAACCTCCGGGCGGACGGCAAAGGGTTCAGATCGCTTCCCCGATACGTGATCATCAGCGGAAGTTTCCCCGCCGCCAGCACCGCGAACATCGCAGTCATGGTTCCGTAGTGGGCGTGAATCACCTGCGGGCGGAACGTCCCGACCAAGCGGCGGAACCGCAGGAATTCGCTCCACAGTACGCGGGGCGAGGTACGCGAGCGCAAATCGAACACCTCGACCGCCAGACCCTCCGCCACCAGACTCTCCGCCTGCCTGCGGGCAAACACCATGGAGTTGCCCGCAGCTACGCCGGGAACCACGAACAACACTCGCAGTGTGTCTCTCCGTTGGTCCCCTGCGCGCGCCGCGCTCATCGGAAACACGCTTCCCGCAGCCATGGAAATGTCCGGAACACTCCCAGCCGGACGACCTTGGCCCAAGCCAGCGGATTCGCCGGTTGGGATCCGAGCAGCCCGCGGTAGTCGGCCCAGGCCCGCCGATAGTCGCCCGCCAGCATGCGGTGATCGGCCTGTTTGAGCAGCGCACGCCAAACTCCCTCGGTTGCCAGGCCGGCCTCCGCATCTTTGAGCGCCCGGTCCACATCTTCGATTTCTCCGCGCCGGCGGGATTCTCCCAGCTGCCGGATGGCCCGGTGCGCCCTGGCTTGTTCTGCCGCTCGCGCCGCACTTACCGAGGCGCTGGTGTAGCGGTAGTGATACAGCGCCTGGCCCAGGTTGCCAGCGCTTCCCAGCCCGGCCAGCCTCCAGAAGAAATCGTAGTCTTGAGAACAGCGAAATTCCTCGCGATATCCGCCGGCGGCCACCGCCCGGGCTCGCGGAAACATCACCGATCCGTGCACGAACGGATTCCGGAACGGAAACGCCGCCAGAATCCGTTCGTGCGTCTCCGGCAGATGCAGACGCCATAGAGGGCTTCCGTCCTGCTGATGCGTCCACGCGTCGGTACCCAGCACCGCGGTCTCCGGATGCGACCGGAACCAGGCCAACTGCTGCTCGAGCCGGGACGGCGCGCTCCAGTCGTCCGCGTCCTGGCGTGCGATGAATCTGCCGGTCGCCAGCGCCAGCCCCCGATTGAGCGAGGCCGTCAGTCCGCGGTGCGGCTCCCATGCCATGCGGATCCGCGGGTCGGCCTGGGCCCGCCCGAGCAGGAAGCTGCGCACGCCTGGATCGCGGCTGCCATCGTCCACAATCAGGAATTCGAAATCGGTGAAGGTCTGGCTGAGGATCGAATCTACGGCCTGGCCGAGCATTTCGAGCGGCGGATCGTAGACCGCCAGCAACACGGTGACCTGCGGAATTTCCACGTCGCCTACCACCGTGCTCCCCAGCGCTCCGCCCAACGGGCGAACATCAGCAAGGCCCACAGACGCTGCCCGCGCGCGGACTTCTGCAAGGTGGAATGGAGCAGCGGGCAGGGCAGCGATTCTTCCACCAGCCCGCGCAGGGGCCCTGCCAGCCAGGCTCCGATGGGCGCTCCGAAACCGTGCTTGGAACGCGTGACAATGTCCCGCGGCAGTTCCGCCCGGTAGGCTTCCCGCAGCAGAATTTTGCGTTCCTGCCCGCGCACCAGCTCGCGCGCAGGAAGGCCCTGGGTCCACTCCAGGATCCGGTGATCGAGGAACGGCGCACGTCCCTCCACGCCATAGGCCCCCAGAGCCATGTCCATCTTATGCGTGAGACCGTTGGCCAGGGACAAATGCCGGTCGGTCCACAAAGCCCGTTGCAAGGCACTCCCGCCGGGCCAGGCCCGCAGATACTCGTCGGCCGACAGCAGCCGCGGGAGCGCCCCGCCTGGGGCGTTCCCGTTTCCGTTCAATAAAGACAACCGTTCCCGCTCGCGAAAGACAGCGCACGATTGCACGTACACGCTGGTACGGCCGTGGCCGTCGACGATCCCCACCCCGGCCGCGGCGGCCTTGATGGCCTGCTTCAGCGCGATGCGGGTGTAGGTGCGATAACCCGCGAAGGCCTCGTCTCCGCCGTCGCCGTTGAGGATGACCTTATAACGCCCGCCCAAGGCCCGGGCCAAATCGAGCGAACACAGCGCGGAGCTATCGGCGAAAGGCTCGTCATACCGGCCCACCGCCCCCAGCAGCCGCTCTGTGGGTGCGGTTGCCGGGATCCGCACAACTTCGTGCGGCAAGCCGTGCCGGCGCGCCATCGAACTGGCGTAGGGCAGATCGGTCTCATCGCCCTCCGCGACCACCGTGAAAGCGTCCAACCGCGCGCCTTGGCTCACGGCCTCCGCCGCCACCACCGAAGAATCCACGCCTCCGCTCAGCGCCAGAGCCACCGGGACATCCGCCTGCAGGCGCAAACGCACGGCATCCGCTACCCGGCTGCGGGCCTGTTCGATCCGGCCAGCCGGCGTGCGCTCTACCTGCGCGTAAGATCGCTCCGGAAACCACCACCGCTCTACCGTGCTCCTGCCATGTTTCCATCGCAGCCGATGTCCGGCGGAAAGCTTGCGCACATTTCGAAAGATACCCAGCGGAGCCGGCACATACCCCAAGGCCAAGTACACTTCTACAGCGGAGGCGTCCAGCCGGCCGTCATGAAAGTTCCGCAGGGCTTTCAGTTCGCTGGCGAAGGCCAGCGTGTGGCCGTCTTCAAAGTACACCAGCGGCTTTTCTCCCATCCGGTCCCGCACCAGCGTGAGTTCCCGTTCGTGTGCATCCCACAGCGCGAAGGCGAACATGCCGACGGCGCCGTGGAGCGCGCGCTCGATCCCCCAGGCCGCGCAGGCTTCCAGAAGCACTTCCGTGTCGGTGGCCGACCGCCAGGGCATCATTCCGAGCTCCCTGCGAAGCTCGCGATAGTTGAAGATTTCCCCGTTGAGCACGATGGTCCAGCGCCCGTCGCGCGAAGTCATGGGCTGCGCCCCGGCTTCCGAGAGATCCACTACGGCCAGCCGCGCGTGGCCCAATGCGGCCTCCGGGCCGGCGCAGAAGACGCCCGCGCCATCCGGCCCGCGATGCGCGAGCGCGGCGGTCATCCGCAGCACCTGCCGGTGCGCATCCGGGCGTCCCATTACCCCTGCGATCCCGCACATGTTGAATCCGTGGATCCGGTCACCAGCGGACAGCGCGTTGCGCGCACCCGCATTTCAAACCCGATCGCGCAACGCTGCGTTGTGCGCGGTTAGACCAAAGCGCACAGCGCGTTGCGCGCACCCCGCATTTCAAACCCGATCGCGCAACGCTGCGTTGTGCGCGGTTTAAATTAGAGCGGACTGACACTATGGCGCGCGTCCTCAAATTCCGGCTCCCGACCCGCGCATCGCCACCTTAAAAGCGCCGACCCCAGGCGCGTCAGGGTCTCCGGCAATCGGCGGCCCGTACCCTGCGCCAGCTGGCGCCAGGCGGCGCAGGCGGCCTCCGCATGCCGGGTCTTGAGGCGCGCCCGCAGGGTCAACAGCAGTCGCAGCCTCACGTGGGCGCGCCACACCGCTTTCCATGCGGTCTTTTGCAGGGCGATACCCGGCCACCGCCGCCCGATGGAACCTTCGACAATCTGAAAGATCTCGTTCTGCATGCGCGCGCTGCCCAGCCGGTTGCTCCAGTTGCCCGGATGGCGGCGGTTGTAAGCGCCATATCGCGCCAGCAGCGCCGCCGGAAACCGCTCCACGGCCCGCACGAACCAGTCCGTATCGGCGAGCGCGTAGTCCGCCTCAAATGGACCCGTCCGTTCCCACACCGTCCTGCGCAGGACCAACGTCGAAGGATGAAACGGCCAGTCATAATAGCGCGTGACGTATCTCAGCAAGTCTCGGGGTTCCAAAATGCGCGTCTCGGGGAAGCGCAGGGGACGCGGAAGCGTCTGCGTCTGGTCCTCCGCTTCGATCGCGTCCACGAAACCGGAGTGCACCAGCCCGACCTCCGGATGTTCTTCCAAATAGGCCACCGACGCCTCCAGATGGCTGGGCGTAAACCGGTCGTCGTCCGAGCACCAGGCGATGTAGTCGCCATGGGTTTGCCCGATCGCGAAGCTCCAGTTTTCCGCCCCTCCGGAGTTTCGCTCGCGCCGAAATATGCGCAGCCGGGGTTCGTGGCGCGCCAGTTCCTTGAGCATCGCCCAGGTGTGGTCGGTGGAAGCGTCGTCAGCCACCACGATCTCATCCGGCGGCCGCGTCTGCGCGCACGCCGCCTCAATCGCCTGCCGCAACATATCCGCCCGGTTATAGGTCGCGATGGCCACCGAAACTTGGATCCCGTTCTTCATCGCGCCGCCCACCTGGCCGCCGTGGCCGCGACCACGGCCAGCAGTCCCGCCATCCAGGTCAGAGTGGTCCAGCGGCCCGGCCGGAATCCGTACCGCGCCCAGGCGATTGCGCCCGTTATTCCCAGGTGCGCCGCATACATCAGTACGAACGCGATGGCAGTCCCTTCGGCCGCTCCGCGGTAATACCCCGCTGCGGCCGCCCCTCCCGCGAATACCGCATAGGCGCCCAGATCCGCCGTCAGGAACAGGCGCATATCGGCCGAGGCCAGCATCGGTATCGAGAGTACCCAGCTGGCGACCTTGAGATAGTCCCCCAGCAGGGTCCAGCGCAGATACGTCGCGGCGTCCCGGAACGCCTCGGAGTACAGCGCGGACAGGATCAGCGGTTTGAGCACAACGATGGCGCAGACCGCCGCCGTGGCCGCCAGCGCCGCGGAGGTCAAAATGCGATTCAGGTGCGCGCTACGCTCCGTCTGGCTGGAGACTCGCGCCAGCACCGGCAGACAGCAGGTTTGCAGGGACGCCAGCACCAGGGAAACGTGGTTCATGCTGATGGCCCAGGCGGCGTCGAATTGCCCGGCCACGGTGAACCCCTGGCGGTGGAGAATCCGCGCGCGCGCCGCCAGCAGCACCAGCGATGCCACCGTTCCGCTCGCCAGCATGGCTCCCGATATGGTCACGAATCCTCGTGCCG
>DATIRX010000038.1:0-5059 GCA_035469225.1 Bryobacteraceae bacterium | reverse complement strand
GGGCGGAGCCGCTCCCACCATGCCTCTGAATGGCCGTGTGGCGGCGCTTCCCGGCAGTATCCAATCCGCCGGGGATACCTTGTTTACCTCCGGATCGATGTCGCGATATTCGAAAATTCTCAACGCCGTGATCGAATCGCCAGGGGGCTTATACAGGGGCCAGGGGCCAGGGGCCGGGGGCCAGTCGTGACTACCGTACGGCGCTACACAGATCTCATAGCCTGGCAGAAGGCCATGGACTTAGTAGAGGGAGTCTACCGATTGACGAAGGAATTCCCAAGGGAGGAACTCTACGGACTGGTCAGCCACTTGAAACGCTCAGCAATCTCAGTCCCTTCGAATATTGCGGAAGGGCAATGCCGCAACGGCCGGCGGGAGTACATCCACCACCTCTCAATCGCACTCGGATCCCTTGGTGAAGTCGAAACTCAGCTTCTGAACGCGCAACGCCTGGGATATGCAGGCGATGAGGCTCTGACCGCCTTAGCTTCTGAAACGGGCCGGCTGATCGTCGGACTCATGCACTCATTGGAGAGACATGCCGCAGCCTCCTAGACTGGCCCCTGGCCCCAGGCTCCTGGCCCCTAGACCATGAATTTTTACCTCCTCAGCCTGATCAAGACCGCGATCGTGGTGGGCATTTTCATGCACGTGCTCGCCTACCTGCAATGGATCGAGCGCAAAGTCATCGCGCACGTCCAGTTGCGCGTCGGACCCCGCCGCGTAGGACCGCATGGCCTGCTTCAGCCGCTGGCCGACGTCATCAAGCTGGTGACGAAAGAAGACATTCTGCCGTCGCACGTCAACAAAGTCTTCTATTTCATGGCGCCGTTTATCGCCGTGACCTTTGCTCTCATTTCCATCTCCATCATCCCGTTCGGCCCGGAAATTACGGTCGCCGGCGTGCGGACCAACATGGGCCTGGCCGATCTGAATATCGGCGTCCTCTTTATTCTGGGTATCTCCGGATTGGGCGTGTACGGCGTCGCGCTGGCGGGCTGGGCGTCGAACAACAAGTACGCGCTGATGGGCGGGCTCCGCAGCTCGGCGCAAATGATCAGCTACGAACTGCCCATGGCGCTGGCCCTGGTGGCGCCGCTGTTGATGCTGAACACTCTCAGTCTGCGCCAGATCGTCAACGGCCAGGAAGGCTTCTATTTGGGATTCCTTCCCCGCTGGAGCATCTTCCAGATGCCGTTCCCGCAGATCTTCAGTTTCATCCTGTTTCTGATCGCGGGATTTGCCGAAACCAATCGCGTCCCCTTCGATTTGCCCGAGGCCGAAAACGAGCTGGTCGCCGGGTTCCATGTGGAATACGCCAGCATGAAGTTCGCATCGTTCTTCATGGCCGAGTATGCCAACATGGTGACCGTTTCCGCTGTCGCGACGCTCCTGTTTCTGGGCGGCTGGCATCCTATTTTTCCGCAACAGTACGGCTCGGGCCTGATCCCCGTGCTGATTTTCGCGGGCAGCGCTGCACTGTGCTTCTTCCATGCGGCCAACCCCGCGCGTCCTTTCGACCGGATCACGCTTCCGGTGTTCGGCGTGCTGTTCCTGGGCGGGGCCGGCCTGTTCCTGATCCCCGTGGTGCAGCCGATTCTGCTGCCGCTGTTCTGGTTTTCCGCCAAGGTCGGCGTGATCCTGTTCGTGTTCATCTGGGTCCGCGCGACGCTGCCGCGTTTTCGCTACGATCAGTTGATGCGCTTCGCCTGGACCTTCATGTTCCCCGTCGCGCTGGTCAATCTGTTCATTACCGGGCTGCTGGTAGCCCTGTTCCCCTGATATGGACACTCTTCTGTTCCTGATCTTTGCCGCGATCGCCGTGATCTGCGGCATCAACCTGGTGGTGCAAACGCACCCCATCTCGAGCGCCTTGTCGCTGGTGGGCGTGATGGGAGCCCTGGCTGCTCTGTATCTGCTGCTGGGTGGAGAATTTATCGCGGCCGCGCAACTGGTGGTCTACGCCGGCGCCATCATGGTGCTGTTTGTGTTCGTCATCATGCTGCTGAATGCCGGCACCGAAAAGAAGCTCAACGTCCGGCCGATGGGCAAATACCTGGGCGCCCCTCTTCTGCTGGTCTTCTTTGGAATGATGGCGTACCTGATTCAGAAAGTGATGCCGCCTTCGGCTCCGGTCGTTTTCGGCGCATTCCAGGGCGGTACCGCGGCGGAGATCGGCAAAAGCCTCTTCACCGTCTACCTGCTGCCCTTTGAAGTGACCAGCGTTCTGATCCTGATCGCCATTCTGGGTGCCATCGTGCTCGCGCGCAAGGAGGTCGATTGATACCGCTCGGTCCGCTGCCGGCCGCTGTGCCGCCTTCCTGGTATCTGACGCTGAGCGCGATCCTGTTCGCCCTCGGGGTGCTGGGATTCCTGCTGCGGCGCAACATCATTACGGTATTCATGTCCATCGAGCTGATGCTCAATGCCGTGAACCTCAGCTTCGTGACCTTCTCCTACGTGCTGAAGCGCGTGGACGGCCACATCTTCAGCTTCTTCGTGATGGTGGTGGCCGCGGCCGAAGCCGCTGTCGGCCTGGCGATCATTCTTACGGTGTTCAAGAACCGGCAAACGCTGGAGATCGACGAGGTCAGTTCTCTCAAGAACTAAAGATGCAACTCTGGCTCATTCCTATTCTTCCGTTCCTGGGCTTCCTGCTGAACGGCCTGCTGGGCAAGAAGCTGTCCAGGCCGGTGATCAACGCCATCGCCGTCGGTTCAGTGCTGCTCTCGTTTGTATGGGTCCTGAAGACTCTCAGCGCGCTGGGCGCGTTCAGCGGCGGCCTGGAAGAAACCTATAAAGAGCACTACTACACCTGGATTCAATCCGGAGTGTTGAACATCAGCGTCGATTTTGCGATTGACCGGCTCACCGCGGTGATGCTGATGGTGGTGACCGGCGTCGGCACCCTCATCCATATTTACGCCGTCGGTTACATGGCCCACGAAGGCGGCTATTACCGCTTCTTTGCCTACCTGAATTTGTTCATGTTCTTCATGCTGATTCTGGTGCTGGGCGCCAACTTCCTCCTCTTATTCGTCGGATGGGAAGGCGTGGGACTGTGCAGCTACCTGCTGATCGGGTTCTATTTCCTCGAAAAGTTCGCCACCGATGCCGGCAACAAGGCCTTCATCGTAAACCGCATCGGCGATTTCGGATTCGCACTGGCGATATTCCTGGTGGCCATTCACTTCGGCACGCTCGACTTCGCAACCGTGTTCACGCAGATCAAGGGCATGCCGGTGGAAGCCACCGCTGGTATCTTCACTGCGATTTCGCTGCTGCTGCTGGTGGGCGCCACCGGTAAATCCGCGCAGATTCCCCTGTACGTCTGGCTTCCCGACGCCATGGCCGGTCCGACGCCGGTCAGCGCTCTGATCCACGCCGCCACCATGGTGACCGCGGGCGTGTACATGATCGCGCGCACTTCGCAAATTTACCTGCATTCGCCCTGGGCTCTGGATATCGTCGCGATCGTGGGACTGACGACCGCGTTCATGGCGGCCACCATCGGCCTCGCCCAGAACGATATCAAAAAGGTATTCGCATACTCCACCGTTTCGCAGCTCGGCTACATGTTCGTCGGCCTGGGAGTCGGCGCGTTTTCAGCCGGAATCTTCCACCTGATGACCCACGCGTTTTTCAAGGCGCTGCTGTTCCTGGGAGCGGGCAGCGTGATCCACGCCTGTTCCGGCGAACAGGATATGCGGCACATGGGCGGCCTGCGAAAATATACGCCCATCACCATGGTCACGCTGCTGTGCGGCAGCCTGGCGATCGCCGGGTTCCCGTTTCTTTCCGGCGCGGCCAGTAAGGACCTGATCCTGGAGGCCGCCTACGAGCACGCACCCTGGATGTACTGGGTGGGCGTGTTCACCGCCGGCATGACCGCGTTTTATGTCTTCCGCGCATTCTTCCTGACGTTCTTCGGCGAGTACAAAGGCAAGCCTGCTTCGGCGCACGGCCATGACGACCATGGCCACGATGCACACGGATCACATGGGTCCGCGCCGCACGAATCGCCCGCCGTGATGTGGATCCCTCTCGCCATCCTGGCGGTGCTCAGCCTCGTCGGCGGATTCATCAACATCCCACGCTTTCTGGAGCCTCTATTCCCGTTGCAGGAGGGAGAACCGGCGCGCTGGCTGGAGTACGTGGCCACGGCGGCTGGGCTGGGCGGGATCGCGCTGGCGTATTTGTTCTATGTGGTCTCGCCTGCGCTGCCCCAATCGCTGGCCGACACTTTTAAGGGAATTTACACTCTGATTTACAACAAGTATTTTGTGGATGAATTTTACGACGCTACCGTAACCGCACCCCTGGTCGATGGATCGCGGCAATTGCTCTGGCGCGTGGCCGATGTGCAGGTGATCGATGGCGCGGCCAACGGAATCGGGAGTACCGCGCGCGGCATCGGCGGCATTCTGAGGCGCGCGCAGTCCGGTTACATCCGCAGTTATGCGGCATGGGTTCTGGCCGGCTCCATTTTAGCCATCGCCTATATCGGATTCATGGGGCTGGCGCGATGACGCTTCTCGACATCGTGCTGTTCCTGCCGCTGGCGGGATTTCTGCTGCTCCTCATCCTGCCGAAGGAATCCAGCCGCATGGCGGCCATGGTTTTCTCGCTGGTGGTTTTTGTCGTCTCGCTCGGGCTGCTGATGCCCTACTGGTTTCAGTACCCCGCCGGACACACCTTCAGCACCAACGTTTCCTGGATCAGTTATCCGCCTATCCGGTATCACGTCGCCATCGACGGCCTGAGCCTGTGGCTGGTGCTGCTTTCCACCCTGCTGACGCCTATCGCGGTGCTGGTTTCGTGGAAATACATCGATCACCGCGTCAAGGAGTATTACGCCTTCCTGATCCTGCTGGAGTTCGGCCTGATCGGCGTCTTCGTGGCGATGGATCTGTTCCTGTTCTACACATTCTGGGAAGTATCGCTGGTGCCGATGTACTTCCTGATCGGGATCTGGGGCCACGAGCGCCGCATCTACGCCGCGGTCAAGTTCTTCCTGTTCACCATGGCCGGATCCGTTCTGATGCTCGGGGCGATCATC
>DATIRX010000037.1:0-7546 GCA_035469225.1 Bryobacteraceae bacterium | reverse complement strand
GATAACTCCTGCTATGACTATTTCACGAACGGGAGTACCGTGGGGAACGCCCCGATCGAGTTGAACCCAAGGCCCAGCACGCTGATGTGGCCGCCGGCCGGCGCTGCGAATTCCACCGTTCCGCGCTGGCTTTTGGCGACCGCGTAGGAGTCCACCGCCCAGGCGCATTACAAGAGTCATCCTAGCGTGGTTTCGCGGACATAGAACTCACGCCCGGTTCATTCGCCCGGTGAGCCGGATAGGATTATCGAGAGTTTTGCGATCTCGGGTAGGGGCGGGGCATGCCCGGCCCGGTGTCAGTGGGAGCTCAGAGAGACCTTGCTGGCGTATCCAATCCTGGAACCGTCCCGGGCGGGATAGGCTTTGACAATCACGTGATCGCCCTGCCTGAAGGTGTCGAGCTTCCAGCCGTTCTGGAGCAGCAGACTGGGGCTGCCCATTTCGAATTCCCAAACTGCGTCGGAAACTCCCTTGTCCGGAGCCTGGAGATACAGACGGACATGAGGATTGTTCCAGGTGATCTTGGTGACCGTGCCATTCAGCACGATCGCCTGGCGGGTATCGTACTTCGCCGCCATGGAATGATGCGCCAGAACCGGCGCAGCCGCCAGCAGTAACAGCATTGCGGCCGCCAGCAGAACAGTGTTTCTCATCGTGGCACCTCCCGATGACTATAACCACCTATACCGAAACGCGCATCCGCAGTCAAGGCGGCACGGACGCCGTAGAGCCTTGCTCCATTCGCACGCTGGTTGCCCAAACCCTGCGTTTACTTACCGGGCTTGAGCGTGAGCTTCTGAACGCGCCAGTTCAGGATCTCGGCGACGTACAGTTCGTTCTCTGAGGGACACGCCATTTCGTGGATCCAGCCGAACTCCTTGGGCTGCCGGCCGGATCGCCCCAGCCATCCCAGAACCTTCCCGTCCAGCGACAGTTTGTACACGCGGCCGGGGAAGGCATCCGAGCTATAGAGGTACTGCGTTCCGGGGCCGGGCGTGATGCAGATGGCCCAGGGCGCCCCGGCGGTCGCAATTTCCGCCTGGGTGCCGGCATTGCTGAACCAGGACTTCGCGTTGGGCGCGACCGGTACGTCGATGGTGATGATCTTCTTAAAGTTGCCGTCGTGATCGTACACCTGGATACGGCGATTGCCGCGGTCGGCCACATAGATGTTGCCTTGCGCATCCGCGGCGATGCTGTGCGGCGTGTTGAATTCGCCGGGGGCAGGCTTCTCCCGATTCGCGGCCGGAACCGGAACGCCCCAGGATTTCACCCAGTCGCCGTTTTTGTCGAGTTTGGCCACGCGCGAGTTGACGTAGCCGTCGCTGATGAAGATGTTGCCTTCAGGATCCCAGGTGACATCCGTGGGCTGGCGATACCGGCCGTCCTGCGCCGGACGCGGCGGATTGGGATGCTCCCAGGGGTGCGCGTTTTCGTCGGAGGCTTCGGTTTTGCGGCCGAACACCATCAGCACGCGTCCCTGCGGATTGAATTTCACGATCATGTCCGAGCCTTTGTCCACGGCCCAGAGATTATCCTGGCGATCCACGCGAACGGTGTGCGCGAAGGCCCAGGCATACAGGCCCTTGCCCACTTCCCGCATGAACTTCCCGTTCTTGTCGAACTGCAGCACCTGCGACGCGGTGGCTCCGTAGGCGGGACCGATGGTGTTGCCGCGCGAGAAGACGTATACCTGACCCTGGGAATTGACCGCGACGCCGGCGGTCTCGCCAAAGTGCAGATCATCGGGCAGTTTGAAGAAATCCGGGTTCGAGTCAAACGGAATTTCCGGCACGCTCTGGCCGAAGCTCAGGGCGGCCAATACCACGCACAACAGGGCGAAGACGGCAGTTTTCATGAAGCAAATTGTAGCGCGTTATAGTGGGGAATAGAATGGGAGTGCTGCGGTGGGCGATTCTATTCACGGTGCCCGTCTGGGCCCAGCTGCCTACCTGCACTGTGCCGGCCTGGAGCGCCTGCGATCTGGCGTTCGATCTGGAGGCTGCTGAAGACTCCCCGGCGGTCCAGCTCCATGGCGAATTCCGGTCCGCCAAGCGCACCCTGCTGATCCGGGCTTTTCGCGACGGCGACCGGCGCTACCTCCTGCGATTCGCACCCACCGAGCCGGGCGAATGGGTCTACCGTCTGACCAGCAGCCTGAAACGTCTGGACGGCCAGCTGGGCAAGGCCACCGCGACGGAATCCGCGTCGCCCGGCTTCGTGCGCGCGGCCAACGTCCATCACTTCGCCAACGAAGGCACCAACAAACAACATCTGTGGATGGGGACAGCCATCGACGATTTCACCAAAATCCCGCGTACCGATTTCGACAGCGCCGTGGCCCAGAGGCTTGGCGAGAAATTCACGCACCTGCGGGTCATGATTTCGGCGGACACGGATCTGCGCGAGGCCGTGGAACGGATCCGGGCGATCAACGCCCGAGGCCTTGTCGCCGACGTTGTGCTCGGGGGCATTCCGGCGGATCGCTTGCAGCGGGAACGGTACATGACCGATATCGTCGCGCGCTGCTCCGCCCTGAACATCACCTGGATGGGCGCTCCCGCGTTCGAGAGGACTCCTAACGGGAAAGCCATCTTGAAAGACGCTGGTACGCTGCTGGCCAAGCTCGATCCTTACAATCACCCGCGCACGTCCATGGCGGAGGCGACCTCATCGCCGCTGGCTGGAGACCAATGGTTGAACGTCCTCAGCTACGGCACATCCGATCCGAACGTGGGCGCGGTCGAGCACCAGTTTTTCGCCATGCCGGCCCTCAACACCGGCATCCAGTCCGAGCGAGATCTGTGGAATGCCACCATGAACGGGCAATATCCGGCTTCGGGGTCGGGCAAATACATGACCGCCTGGTTTGATTTCATGTCGGGAAATCGCTACTGGGAGCTGGAGCCCTATTTCGACGTGGATGGTGGCCGCGCATTGGCGCTGGAGGACGTGGAGTACATCGTATACGTCGAGAAACCAGGGCCGGTGGAACTGACCGTGGAGGATCACGGCTACGATGTCGCCTGGATCAATCCGTCGACCGGCGAGCGCATCAAAGCCAAGGGATATAAGGGTAAACATTTCACGGGAGAGCCTCCGGACAAATCACACGACTGGGTCTTGCACGTCTCGCGCGAAGGGCACAAGGAAGGGATGTTGAAGTCCTGGAAATTCGAATCGCGGCGTGTTCCGGTTCAGGAGATCGAGACCGCTCCGAAGAACATGCCTTTTGAAGTCGCCCAGCCCGAGGGAGATATTTCCATGGCGCTGGCGCCGCGCTATGCGCTGAAAGTGGTCCGTCCGACGCGCGCGACTCGCGAGCTGCTGGCCGAATGGACCGCCGAAGTCGTCGTGGACGGCGAAGGCTACCGCGTGGCTGGAACCGGTCGCGAAGGGACGCTGCACATTCCCAAGGAGATCGTGCACAAGCTCCCCGCCATCGTGAGCGTGCGCGTTTCCATCCTGAACGCCAACGGCAAAGCCTACGCCATCGACAAAGTGTACCGGCTGCTCCCGTGAGCGATTCCCTGGTGCTGGCTGTCGATACCACCAGCGAGCTCGGCAGCATCGCGCTGGCCGCAGAAGGGCGCGTGCTGGAACAAGTCGCGCTGCATTCTCCCGATGGGTTCGCGCACATGCTGTTTGGTGAAATCGAACAGCTGCTCGCCAGGCACAAAATCAAGATCGCTGACGTCCAGGGATTTGCGGCCGCGGCGGGCCCCGGGGCGTTCACCGGAGTGCGAGTCGGACTCACTGCCGTCATGGGTCTGGCGGAAGCCACGGGGCGCCAGGTCGTCGCGGTTTCCAACCTGCAGGCACTGGCGTCGTTTGGAACGCAACCTCTCAGAGCTCCCGTGATCGATGCCCGGCGCGGCGAAGTATTCGTGGCGGTTTACGATGCGGACTTGCGGCTGGTCTCCGAAGAGGTAGTCGTGAAATTCGACGATTGGATGAGCGCATCACCCCGCGGCGGGATCGAAATTATCCAAGGTGCTCGGGAACTCGCCGGCGCCATTGCCACCATTGCGGCCGCGCGGTTCCAGGCGGGCTTAGGCCAGGATCCCGCCGAGGTCGACGCCAACTACGTCCGCCGCTCCGACGCCGAGCTGTTCTGGCGGGATACAGCCTAAAAATGTCTCCGTAGATCTGCGAATCGATCCACCTGCAGGAAGCGCGCGCCCGCGGGCCTCCGCAGATCCTGATGCTCCAGCACCCAGGTGCGTGCGTGGGGCACTAGTACAGCTCCCAGACCGGCCTCCAGCGCAGGGTTGATATCGGACTTCGGTGAGTTCCCGATCATCCAGGAAGTGGCCGCGGAAAGCTCCTCCTGCTCGATCAAGTGCCGGTACGCCGGCGCATCCTTTTCTTTCACGATGGCCATGTGCGAGAAATAGCGGCCCAGGCCGGAGCGATCGAGTTTCATGCGCTGTTCGTCGGGATGCCCCTTGGTGAATAACGCCAGGTTGTGCCGCTGCCTCAGCTCCGCCAGGGTTTCCTCCACGCCTTCGATCAGCTCGATGGGCTGCTCCAGAATCCGTTCCGCCAGAGACATGACGTGATCCAGGTCGTCCGGGCGGATTTCCCGCTCGGCCAGATGCTGATAGGCCTGCTGCAGATTGCGCCCAAAATTCACGGATCCGTAGCCGTGAATTTTCGAATTCACCAGCTCGATTTCGTTGAGCACTTCGCGGATCTGCGCAGGCGTGAGCGAGGAATGCGACAGGAACTCGACGAAATCGTCGAAGGCATGCTCAAAGTAAATATTGTTTTCCCACAGCGTATCGTCCGCGTCGAAAATCAAAACACTCATGGATGTTCAGGAGGGTTCGCCGGGCTTGCGGCCATGGCCGTTGCTGCCGGCCACGTCCCTGGTGTGCTGGATGCGGCGATGGCGCTGCAGGTAGGCGGGCAGGAAATCGGCGATGCGGCGCATGCGTTGCGCCTCGTTGCGCATGGCCAGCAAGGCCTGGCGGAACTCCAGGTCGGGAACGTCCTGAGCCAGGCGGAAGCTCAGTTGCGGATCGCGCGCCTTGTCCGGATCCAGAGGATCGCTGGAGGAGAGCGACTGCAGCTCGTTAAATCCGGCGATCACGTTCTTCAGCAGATCCGGCGAATCCGCGTCCGGCTGATTCTCCGGGGTGGGTTCGTCATCGTCAAAGAACTCGACCGAGCCGCGCAGGAAGGAACGTTCTTCGTTGAGCAGCAGAACTTCGAAGCGCCGCCGTCCGCGCACCATGATATCCAGGCGGCCATCGGGATACTCGCGCAGGACGCGGTCCACCGTGGCGCTGCAGCCGGTGTCCACGATGCCTTTCGCGCTGGCCAGAATCACGCCGAACTCCCGCTTGTCGCGCAGCACTTCTCCGATCATTTCCTTGTACCGACCCTCGAAAATGTGCAGCGGAAGCTGCGCGCCGGGAAGCAGCACTACTTGGAGCGGAAAAAGCGGCAGTAGACCGTCCTGCATGTTACTATTATGGCGTTCGCGCGCAGGCGCCCGCCCAGTGCGCGCTCGGCGCATGATCTTAAAGTTAAAACGAACTCCCGGAATCTTCCTGGTCGGTTTCATGGGAAGCGGCAAATCCACGGTCGGCCGCGCGCTGGCCGAAGAGCTGGGCTGGGGCTTCGCCGATCTGGATGAAGACATCGAGAAGCGCGAAGGTATGTCCGTCAGCCAGATTTTTGAAACGCGCGGCGAGGCGGGGTTCCGCCAGGCCGAAACCGCCGCGCTACAGCAGCGGGTTCGATCGGTTGAGGGCGGTAAGCCCTGCGTGATCGCCCTCGGCGGCGGGGCGTTTTTGAGCGACGAAAACTTCCAGATGGTTTCGAATAACGGCGTGAGTGTCTGGCTGGATTGTCCGTTCTCGACCGTCGAGAAGCGGGTGGCGAGCGAAACCCATCGTCCTCTGGCGCGCGACCCCGAGAGACTGCGCGAGCTGTTCGCCAAGCGCCGCCCCGGCTATGAGCGGGCCGATTACTGCGTCCACGTGGAGAGCGACGATGCCGCCGCGGTCGCCGCAAAGATCCTGGCGTTGCCGCTTTTCTAGAAACGTGCGCAAACACGCTCTCCAGATGTTTCAGGCGGCTCTGCAGGCTGCCGATCCTTACTCGGCCGTTCTCCGCCATCTCCAGTTCGACGGCCGGACGCTGATTGCAGGCCGGCGGCGCTACAAGCTAGCCGATTTCGACCGCATACAGGTGATCGGAGCGGGGAAAGCCGGCGCAGCCATGGCCCGCGCGGTCGAGCGCGTACTGGGGCGCCGGATCAGCGGCGGATTCGTGAACGTTCCGGATGGGACCGAAGCCCGGGTACATCGCCTCACGCTGGTTCCGGCCAGCCATCCGATTCCCGACGATCGCGGAGTGGAAGGAGCCCGGCGGATTCTCGAAATCGCGCATGCGGCGGGTTCTCGCGATCTCCTGATCTGTCTGATCTCCGGGGGTGCATCGGCGCTGCTTCCGGCGCCCGTGGCTGCCCTCACGCTCGCCGCGAAACAGGAGATTACTCGCCAGTTGCTCAACGCGGGCGCGACCATTCAGGAGCTGAACACCGTCCGCAAGCACCTGAGCCTAGTCAAAGGCGGGCAGCTGGCCGCCGCGGCGCATCCGGCGACGGTGATCACGCTGATTCTTTCCGATGTCGTCGGCGACCGCCTGGACGTGATCGGGTCGGGACCGACGGTCAGCGATTCCTCGACCATAGAGCAGGCCGAATCGGTTCTGCGTAAGTTTGGTGTTTCCGTTCCCGCGGGCGCTCTGCGCGAAACACCCAAAGCCTCGCCAGCGCACAATCTGATCGTGGGCAGCAACCGGCTGGCGATCGACGCAGCTGCGCGCAAGGCCAAAGAGCTGGGCTATCGCACGCTGGTGCTATCGACTTCGATCGAAGGCGAGACTCGGGACATCGCGCGCATGCACGCAGCCATCGCACGGGAGATCGCGCTTCGAAGACCGGCCTGTATTCTTTCCGGCGGCGAGACCACGGTTACCGTACGCGGCAAAGGTTTAGGCGGACGCAATCAGGAATTCGTTCTGGCTGCCGCCCTGGAATTGGCGGACGCGACGATCTTCAGCGCCGGCACCGACGGGCTGGATGGACCCACCGATGCTGCCGGCGCCATCGCCGATGCGCATACACTCACGCGCGCCCGCAAGCTGCATCTCGACCCGCGCCAGTTTCTCGATAACAACGATTCGTATCACTTCTTCGAGAAGGTGGACGGCTTGATCAAGACCGGCCCGACCGGCACCAACGTGATGGACGTGCGAATCCTCCTGCTCCCCGAGTGACGTGGTTGCAGGGCGAGCGAAGTTCTACTGTTCCACCGGTTGCGGAGGCCGCGATGGCGCAGTCTGCTTCGGTGACGCCGCCGGCGGAGCAATCCGGACAGCCGGGGCCGCGTCGCTGGCCGACGCCGTGCGGACGACGATCTGGCCGTTCTCGGTCGAGAGATTTACGGGAGGTCCGCCGTTTGAGCCGCGCAGAGTTGCGCCGCGCCGGCCAGTCGGTTCCAGCTTCAACGGATCGCCGAACTGGTTATCC
>DATIRX010000036.1:0-4535 GCA_035469225.1 Bryobacteraceae bacterium | reverse complement strand
ATCACTTCCAAGGACAAGTTCTCCGGAACGTATGAACGGAACCAGAAGTTCCGCGGGCATTCGCTGGCGTCAGCGGTCGTCGGCAGGCCGGACAATCCGGCGGTCTCAGCGCTCCGCCGCGGCCCGCCTCTGTACTATGTCGCGCAGGGAAAATGGACTCGCGCGCAATCGGCCAGACTGCTGTTCGAAGCAGGTTTCTCGACCGACGTCATCCATTACAGCGACATCTATCAACCAGGTCAGGAGAAGCAGCCGTTCACTCCCGAATGGTACGCACTAGCCTCACACATTGACACAGTTACCAACATCCGCAGCGTCTCGGGCGGCCTCAACTCGTACTTTTTGCCGGACCGGAGGAACATTAACGGGGCCGTATCCTACGTAACCGGATCTCACAACTTCAAGGCAGGCATACAGCAGGGATGGGGCAAGAATGATCGCGTATCTTCGATCAACGGAGACCTGGAGCAAAGATACCAAAGCGGAACGCCCTTTCAAGTACTGGTCTACAACACGCCTATCGCGGTCCGGCAGGGTGTGAATGCGGATTTAGCGGTTTTCGCGCAAGACACGTGGCACATTAAGCGCCTGGCAGTGACCGCTGGGCTGCGCTTTGAGTACGAGAAATCCACCATCAACCCGTCGGCGATTGGCGCGGGGCGATTCGTCCCGGCCCGTTCATTTCCCAAAATCAATTGTGAGACGAATCCCGGCCTGGGATGCTGGAAAACGTGGTCGCCCCGGCTGGGACTGGCCTACGATCTGTCCGGCAACGGGAAGACGTCGGTGAAAGCCAGCTTCGGAAGATACAGCTCGCCCAACGCCACCTTGTATTTGACGTCATTGAACCCGATGGCGGTATCGACAGACACGCGCACCTGGGGAGACTGTCCCGCGGGCCAGACCTATCTCCAATGCACGGCGGGCGGCACCAACCACGATGGGATTGCTCAGGACAGTGAAATTGGTCCCAGCACCAATGCGAATTTCGGCAAACTGACGAATGTGCCGGCGATCGATCCCAATTATAAACGGGAATACAATCTGCAGTACACCGTGGGCGTCCAGCACCAGATCGCGGCGCGCCTCACCGTGAACTTCAACTGGTTTCGACGCACGAATTACGACGGAACCTACCTTCGCAACCGCGCGGTTGACCCGGTTACCGATTGGACACCGTTCACCATCGCAAATCCGCTCACGGGGGAATCGATCACGGCATACAACCTCAACTCCAATGCTTTCGGCCGCGCTACGGACTTCTTTCAGACCAATACGGATCAGGCCCTGACCAGGAGCACGTACACGGGCTACGACTTCGGAGTCACGGGACGCCTGCCGCACGGGGCGAACGCGTTTGCCACCTGGACGATCGACCGCAGCACAGACATCCAATGCGACTTGTCGGCGAGCACGCTCATTCCAGGCAGCAATATCAATTACGGCAACCTGAACGATCCCAACAGCCGCCGGTTCTGCGACGAGCGGGGCCTGATCCCCTTCCGCCACGAATTCAAAGTGGCGGGAAACCTGCCGTTGTGGTGGAAATTCGAGGCCAGCATGAGCTGGCAGAGCGATCCTGAGCCTTTGAAGTTCGCCACCTGGACGATCAACAAGGCGACCAAATATCCGACCGATTGCAACTGCGGGGCATTAGCCGGAACGGTGGTGGCGCCGGCGCTCACCAATACTTCGTTGTCGATTCCCTTGGTGGCGCCTGGAACCAGGTTCCGGGACCGCTTGAACCAGTTGGATGTCGGTCTGCGGCGGACGTTTGTGATCCGCGAACGCATGCGTCTGCAGTTTCAGGCGGACGTGTTTAACGTGAACAACTCGCACGCCGTGCTATCCGAGACGACCACGCTGAATGCAGCCCCGACCGCAACCTCTCGATACAGTACCCTGAGCTTCCTCAAGGATGGCGGACTGGGCGGCCAACCGCAGACCATCCTGCAGCCACGCCTGATGCGGCTGGCGCTACAGTTCCATTTTTGAGGCGCAAGCGCGCTAGATTTCGAGCTTCCCGGTGCTGTCGCCGAAGCTCTGCATCGGCACGCCGACCTTATCGAGCATGGCCAACAAGAGATTCGACATGGTGGTGTGCTTGGAATAACGCAGATGGCGGCCGCCTTTGAGCTGTCCCGAGGCGCCGCCGGCCAGGAGCACCGGCAGCGGATCGTGATTGTGCTTATTGCCGTCGCTCATGGCGCTGCCGTAGAGCACCAGGGAATGATCCAGCAGGGAACCGTCGCCATCCGGCGCGGCCTTCATTTTTTCGAGCAGGTAGCCGAGCAGGCTGGCATGGTAGCGATTGATCTGCGCGAAGCGTGCCATGTTCTCCGGCACGTCGGAATGGTGCGAGGCGCTGTGGAAGCCCGAGCGCACGCCGCTATCGGGATACACCACGGTGCTGGTATCGCGCGCGTACATTAGCGTTGACACACGCGTGATATCCGCCTTGTAGGCCAGCACCTGCAGGTCGAACATCAGCTTCAGATGATCAGAGAAGGAGTCCGGAATGCCCACCGGCGCGTCCGGCACGGTCACGTCCGAGGGCACTGCCGCGCCCGCTTTCTGAATGCGGCGCTCGATTTCGCGAACGTCTTCCAGGTACTCTGTGAGCCGGGTGCGGTCGGCCGTGGGCAGTTTCTTGTTCAGGGCGGCGACTTCATCCTTCACTGAATCGAGAATGCTGCTGGATTGTTCCCGGCGCGAATTGCGCTCGGCGTTGTTGCGTCCGTCGCCGAATAGCCGCTCGAACACTACTTGCGGATTATTCTCCATGGGGAGCGGCGTGGTGGGCGTTTTCCACGCGAGCGTGTTCATGTAGGCGCACGCCAGGCCGGCGCCGCAGCTCAGGGAAACGTCTTCAATGGAAAGCTCCAGAGACGGCAGGGCCGTGTCCTGCCCGATCTTTTCCGCGGCCACCTGATCCACGGTCTTCCCGACATGCGCTTCGACGCCCTTTTCCGGATGCGCGCCGCTGAGGAACACGGCCGCGGAGCGCTGGTGATCCGCGCCCGCGTCGCTATCGACGCCGCCCGCCAGGGGATGCGCCAGGTCGCTGACCACGTTCAGGCAATCGCGGAAGGGCTCGAGCGGCTTCAGGATTTCCGTGAACTCGAAGCCCGTGCCCTCGGTGGCCGGCGTCCACTTGCCCATAATGGCGCCGTGCGGGACGTAGATGCAGGTCAGGCGGGTCTTGGGATTCGCGGCGGTCTTTCGCAGGGCGGTTTGCGCCGGCACCATGGATTCCAGGAGCGGAAGCGAGATGGAGACTCCCAGGCCACGCAGCAGCGTGCGGCGAGACAGGTATTTTTGGGTCAGGAACATTATTCTTCTCCTGCAGATTTCTTCACTCTCATCTGGAACGGCGTGCTCTCTACGACACCCAGAACATACGACGACAAGCGATTGTCGTTCTTCCCGGCCTCCCGGACGATGGTCCGGACCGCGGGCATATCGAAATAGCGAACGCCCCGGCCGAGCCCGTAGGTCATCAGTTTTTCGGTCAGGGTGGTCAGGAACACATCCGAGCGGTCGAGCAGCGCGCTGCGGAGACTGGCCGGCCCGTTCACTTTGGTCCCATCCACCAGCTCAGCCGACGCATCGATGCGAACCCCCTGGTCGGCATCGCGCCATTTGCCTGTTAAATCAAAGTTCTCGAGCGACAGCCCGAGGGGGTCCATGATTTTATGGCAGCCGGCGCATGCGGCGCTCCTGCGATGAAGCTCCATTTGCTGGCGAACCGTTCGGGGCTCGCTCTTGCTGGCGCTTTCCTCCAGCGCGGGAACATTGGGCGGCGGCACGGGAGCGCTCAGTCCCAAAAGGTTTTCCAGGATCCACTTGCCGCGCGCCACGGGCGAGGTGCGGTCAGCCACCGAAGTCACCAACAGCAGGCTGCCCTGCCCCAGCAGGCCGCGACGGGCCGAATCGGCCACCTGGACGCGGCGAAAGTGATTGCCATAGACGTTGGGAATCCCATAGTGCCGAGCCAGGCGTTCGTTCACAAAGGTGTAATCGGCGTTGAGCAAGTCCAAGGCGCTGCGATCTTCGCGCAGAATACTTTGAAACAGCAGCTCGGTTTCGCGCTGGAAGGCTTGCTTGAGCTCGGCGTTCGCCGGGCCCGGGGCATTTTTCACTTCGCGCAGGAACAGCCATTGCCCGGCGAAATTCTTGACCAGAGCGTCGGAACGGGAGTCTCGCAGCATGCGCAGGGTCTGCTGGCGCAACACGGCAGGATCGCTCAGCTGGTTGCCCGCGGCCAGGTCGAGCAGCTGGTCGTCCGGAATGCTGCCCCACAAGAAGAATGACAGACGAGACGCCAGTTCCAGGCTGGTGATCCGGTAGGCTGCTCCCGCCGCAACGCCGTCCGGCTCTTCCTCAAAGCGAAATACAAAACGGGGGGAGACCAGCAAGCGCTGAATCGCCAACTGGATTCCGGAATCGAAGCTGCCGGTGTTTCGTCCGCGCTGGTAGAAGCCCAGCAGCGTCTCGAGTTCGCCATCGGAGACGGGACCGCGATAAGCGCGGCG
>DATIRX010000035.1:0-2384 GCA_035469225.1 Bryobacteraceae bacterium | reverse complement strand
CCTAAACGCGACTCTCCCAGATGGCGCCACGGCGCTGCACTGGGCCGCTAACGAAGACGATCTGGACACGGTCAGCCTGCTGATCCAGGCGGGCGCCAACGTGAAGGCCAAGGATCGCTACGGCTTCACCCCCTTATACTTCGCGGCTACAAACGGCAGCGCGGCGGTGATCCGCAGGCTGCTCGACGCCGGGGCCGATCCAAATGCTGCGGATGCCAGCGGCGAGACGGCCCTGATGACCGCTACGCGCAGCGGAAGCATCGAGGCCGTCAAAGCGCTCCTTCAGCACGGAGCCGATGTGAAAGCGAAGGACACGGTAACGCAGCAGACGGCGCTCATGTGGGCGGTGCGATCGAATTTTCCCGCAGCCGTTGCGCTGTATCTCGAATATGGATCCGAGATCAACGCCCGCACGCGCACCGGCAAGACGCCCGCGGCGCGGCCCCCCGGGGCCGGTGGCGGATCGCACGGCGCTGGAATCGTTCGCAGTGGCTGGCCGGAGCAGGGTTTTCAGGGCGAGACTCCGGGCGGCATGACGCCCCTGCTCTACGCGGCTCGCGACGGCCGGACCGGCATTGTGCGAGTGCTCCTGGCCGCCAAAGCCGACGTCCAGCAGGCGGATATCAACGGGATCACTCCGCTGCTGATGGCGATCACCAACAATCACCTGGATACGGCGAAACTACTGCTCGAGAACGGAGCAGCGCCGAACGCGGCCGACTGGTGGGGACGCACGCCGCTGTTCGCAACGGTCGAAATCCGCAACCGCGACTACGGGCGGAACAATGAGCATCAGATCGACCGGCCGGCTGCGCTGGAAGTGATCAGAATGCTGCTCGATCGCGGCGCGAATGTGAATGCCCGAACCAAAGAAGTCCCGCCGATGCGCCGGTTTGTCACTCCGTTAGGCGATTTGTCCTGGGTCGATTTCACCGGTCAGACTCCATTTCTGCGGGCGGCGCTCGCCGGCGATATTACGGTGATGCGGCTTTTGCTCGACAAGGGCGCCGATCCGAATATTGCTACCTTCGCCGGCACCACGGCCCTGATGGCGGCCTCGGGAGTGAACTGGATGACCGGGCAGACGTTTACGGAATCCAAGGAAGCTGTGATGGAGGCGGTTCAGTTGTGCCTCGATAAGGGCGCGGACGTAAACGCAAAAAACTCGATGGGAGTGACGGCGGTGATCGGAGCGGCGAATCGCGGATCCGACGACGTCCTGGAGTTCCTGGTGAAGAAGGGCGCCCGGCTGGACATAAAAGATAAGGAAGGCCGCACGCCGCTGGTGTGGGCCGAAGGCGTTTTTCTTGCCACCAACGCTCCGGAAGCCAAGCCATCAACCATGGCTCTGATCAAGAAGTTGATGGCTCAATGAACAGGACAATCACAGCGGGCGGCATTCTTGCCATTGCGGCGATTGTGATTTTGCAGCCCGTCGCACATCCGCAGAACGCATCTCCGGAACAGGCGCTTCTGAATCAGTACTGCATCGGCTGCCACAACGAAAAGACCAGGACCGCCGGCCTGATGCTCGACAAGCTGGATCTGACGCATCCCGGGCAGGATCCGGAAACGTGGGAAAAAGTCGTGCGCAAGGCGCGGGCCGGAATGATGCCTCCGTCGGGCATGCCTCGCCCGGCTCGCACGGTGCTCGATGCGTGGGCCTCCAACCTCGAAGCGGGGCTGGATCGCGCGGCCGCAGCCAAGCCCAATCCCGGCAGCACCGGACTTCACCGGCTGAACCGGACCGAATACACCAACGCGATCCGCGACCTGTTAGCGATCGAGGTGGACGCCGCCACCATTCTTCCAGCGGACGATTCGAGCGAAGGGTTCGACAACATCGCCGATGCACTCGCGGTTTCCCCGGCGTTAATCGAGCGATACGTGGGCGCGGCCGGAAAGATCAGCCGTCTGGCGGTGGGGAATATGTTGATCACGCCGTCCACGATTACGTATCGAGCGCCGGGGGATCTTTCCCAAACGGAACACGTCGACGGGCTGCCGCTCGGAACGCGCGGAGGAATGCTCGTCCGCCATACGTTTCCGCTGGATGCCGAGTATTCGTTTAAGGTTCGCGCCCGATCGGCCGGAATCGGAGTAGGCGGCGCCGGGGCTCCGGGCGAGGAATTGGAATTCGTGCTGAACGGCGAACGCGTCAAATTAGCTGCCGGCGGCACTATAGACGTGAAGGTTCCAGTGAAGGCGGGACCGCAGGACATCGGCGCGGCGTACGTGCGGAAGGCTCCTCCAGGCGCGGACGATATCTGGCAGACATTCGCCGGCAACTCGAGCGTGAGCAGCATCGCGATTACCGGGCCGCTGAATCCTACAGGTCCCGGAGACACGCCCAGCCGCCGAAAGATTTTCGTGTGCCGTCCGGC
>DATIRX010000034.1:0-3498 GCA_035469225.1 Bryobacteraceae bacterium | reverse complement strand
CCACAAGTGGCTCCCATCGGCCGCGGTGATCAACTGCGCGGTCACGCGGATGCGATTGCCGGATCGCCGCACGCTGCCTTCGAGGACCGTCGTGACGCCCAGGGTCTCGGCGATCTTGCGGATATCGGTGTTCTGCCCCTTGAAGGCGAATGCGGAAGTACGCGCGATCACCTTCAGGCCGGGCACCTTCACCAGGGCATTGATGATCTCCTCCGCCAGGCCGTCGCTGAAGTATTCCTGTTCCTTGTCGCCGCTCATGTTGGCGAACGGCAGCACGGCAATCGAAGGCTGCTGTTCGCTGGCGGACTTCGCCGCAATATGGTCCAGCGCGATCTTCAACTCCGCCATCGATCCGAAGCGGTCCGCCTGCGACTTGCGCATGCAGCGCCCGACGATCTTCTGCAAGCCGGAGGAGGCCTCCAGGGGCCGGGGCTCGTCGCGCAGCACCGCGGCGAGGCTATCGAAGGCGCGGCGCCCGGCGAGGAGTTCAGATAACACCGCGCCGAAGCTGAACACATCCGAGCGCGCGTCCAGCGTCTTGCCTTCGGCCTGCTCGGGAGACATGTATAACGGCGTGCCGGAGACACCCACGGTTTGCGTTGCATCGCCGTCCGAGACCAGCTTGGCCAGACCGAAGTCGAGAAGCTTGGCTCCCGCGGCCGTCATCAGAATGTTGGCGGGTTTCAGATCGCGATGGAGAATCCCCTTGGCATGCGCGGCTTCCAGAGCTGTGACGATCTGCAAAGCCGAACGCACGGCGTCGGCCTCGGTCATGGGACCCGTGATCGGCGAGCCTTCGATATACTCCAGTACCAGATAGTCTCGGACGACGTCGTAGATCTGACAGATGTGCGGATGGTTGAGCGCCGCGATGGCGCGGGCCTCCTGCTCGAAGCGCGCGCCGTGGCTCCCTTTCAGCTGCTTGATCGCGACATCGCGATTCAAACGCGGGTCTCTGGCCCGATACACCTCTCCCATGCCGCCCGCGCCGATGGGCGCCAGGATTTCGTAGGGGCCGAGCTTGTCGCCTGGGGAAAGGGGCATGTGCGGAATTCAGTTCAGTTTAGCCGATCGTGACGCGATTGCGTCTGAGTGACGGGCCCGCACCGCGAGGAGTCGTGATATCATGACCGACATTCGAACGACCGAACACCTGGAGGAACGTATATGAAAATTCTGCTGATTCCCGCGACTGCGCTGGTGCTGCTGACCGCATGTACGCAGGCCCCGCCCCCTCCGCCGCCCGACACCCGTGCCGCCGATGAGAAAGCCATCCGCGACCAGGAAACCGCGGCCGGGCAAGCCTGGAACGCCAAGGATGTGGATAAGATCCTCGCGCTTTACGCGGATGACGCCACCCTTATGCTCCCCAATACGCCCGCCCTGTCCGGCAAGGCGGCTATGACCCCGGCCCTTAAGGGAGCCCTGGCGGATCCCAACTTCGCCTTGACCATCCAGAACACCTCCGTTGAAGCCTCCAAAGGCGGCGATCTTGGATTTGTCCGAGGCTCCTATATGGTTCACCAGAGCGATCCAAAGACCAAAAAGGCCACCATGGAGAAGGGCAACTACGTCATCGTTTACAAAAAGCAGGCGGACGGCTCCTGGAAGATCGCGGCCGATACCGCCATTCCCGAGGCTCCCGCCGCACCGGCCACCAACTAGATCTGTGGTAACCTAAAAAACGATACGTAAAGATTAAGAAAAGACGAGGAGTATCGATTCTCGAATGGCACTGGCGGGAGAAGCAAAAAGTAAAGTAATCACGCAGTTCCGGATCCATAAAACGGATACCGGCTCGCCAGAGGTGCAGGTCGCGGTTCTGAGCCGGCGAATTTTGGAGCTCCAGGAGCACTTCGGTTCGCATGCGAAAGATCATCATTCACGCAGAGGTCTGCTGCAGATGGTCGCGCGGCGCCGCCGGTTGCTGGATTACCTGCGCAGTCGTAGTCCGGAACGCTATAAGGTTCTGATTCAGAGCCTGGGCATCCGGCGCTAACCATTCGTGATTTCGATCTCGAGCCCCAGCCCTGGCGGCTGGAGCGTCCTTGCGGGAAACCCCTCCAAAGTCTCCTCTTAGTCCAGAAAAGATTAAAGGACGATTCCAAACATGTTGCATTCCGTTGAAGTAGACCTGGGCGGCGGCCGTACCATCACGCTCGAAACCGGAAAAATGGCCAAGCAGGCCAACGGCTCCGTCATCGTGCGTTCCGGCGAATCCGTGGTCCTGGTGACCGCCTGCTCGAACCCCGAGCCGAAACCCGGAGCGAACTTCTTCCCCCTGACCGTCGATTACCGCGAGTACACCTACTCCGCAGGGCGCTTTCCCGGCGGCTTCATCAAGCGTGAAGGCCGCATGTCGGAGAAGGAAACCCTCACCTGCCGCCTGATCGACCGCCCCATCCGTCCGCTGTTCCCCGAGGGCTATTCCAATGAAACTCAGGTGATCGGCCTGGTCCTCTCCGCCGATCCTGCACGCGACCCCTCCACGCTCGCCATCATCGGTGCGGGTGCAGCCCTGGCCATTTCCGATATTCCGTTCGAACACGTACTGGCTGGTGTGCGCGTCGGCGTAGTGGACGGCAAACTGACCGCCAATCCCACTTACGAAGAAACCAAGGCCTCCAAACTCTCCATTGTGGTGGCGGGTACCGAGAACGGCATCGTGATGGTGGAATCGGGCGCGCAGCAAGCCACCGAATCGGAAGTGCTGGCCGCCATCGAGTTTGGCCATGACTGCTGCAAGAAGATCGCCCAGGCCATTCATGAGCTGATGAAAAAGGCGGGCAAGAAAAAGCGTGCCTACACGCCGCCGGCCGTCAATCAGGAGCTGTACGATCAGATTGCCAAGTCCATCAGCGCCGAGCTCAAGGACGCGATGAACACCCAGAAGTACGAGAAGCTCGAGAGCTACGCGCGCGTCGACGCCGCCAAAAAGAAGGCCATGGAAGGGATTCCCGAAGAGCAGCTCGCCGAGGCGAAAAAGCTGTTCGATGCCCTCAAAGAGCGCATCTTCCGGGATGAGATGCTCAAGGAGCGCCGCCGTCCCGACGGCCGCAAGTTCGACGAAGTCCGCAAGATCGAATGCGAAGTAGGTGTGCTTCCGCGCACCCATGGCTCGGCGCTGTTTACCCGCGGCGAGACCCAGGCCCTGGTCACGGCGACTCTGGGAACCAAGGACGACGAACAGCGCATTGAGCTGCTGGATTCCTCGGAAACCTCCAAGCGCTTCATGCTGCATTACAACTTCCCGCCGTTCAGCGTCGGCGAAGTAGGCTTCATGCGCGGCGCGGGCCGCCGCGAGATCGGTCACGGCGCTTTGGCCGAACGTGCGGTCGCGGCCGTGGTTCCCGACGACAAGACCTTCCCCTACACCATGCGCATTGTCAGCGACATCATGGAATCCAACGGTTCCAGCTCCATGGCATCGGTGTGCGGCGCCTCGCTGGCTCTGATGGACGCCGGTGCTCCCATCTCTTCCACGGTCGCGGGAATTGC
>DATIRX010000033.1:0-3022 GCA_035469225.1 Bryobacteraceae bacterium | reverse complement strand
CGGGATTTAGTCTGTGCTCGCGCCGTGCTAATAGGCTCCCAGCGATTCTAATAGCGGTTCAGTTCGGCCCCCGCCCTAACGGGCGGGGCTAGAGCCGCGGGCGTGAGCCCGGGGGCCGTTACCGATATGACTGGGACAGCTTACTAGGTCATCCCTGCAGCATGCTCCTGGGCGAAGGCTGCGCGTGCCCCAGGATCGTGTGCGGGCGATACGGTTTTTCCAGGGCCGCGATCTCCTCGGAGGTGAGCTTCAGGTCCACCGCGCCGATCAGATCCCGGATCTGCTCCGCCTTGGTGGCTCCGATGATGGGCGCGGTGATGCCGGGAGCCTGCAAGACCCAGGCGCAGGCGATCTGCGCGGGCGATACGCCGCGCTTCTTGGCGACGGAAGCAACGGTGTCGGCGATGACGAAATCGTCTTCGGAGTGATACATGTCTTTCGCAAACGTATCCACTGTGGCGCGCGTGGTGGCGTCACCGTCACGACGTCGGTTGCCGGTGAGGAATCCCCGCGCCAGCGGGCTCCAGGGAATGATCGCCAGGCGCTGATCCATGCACAGCGGAATGGTCTCGCGCTCTTCTTCGCGGTAGACCAGGTTGTAATGATTCTGCATGGAGACGAACCGGTGCCAGCCGTGCTCCTTGGCCAGGTACAGCGCTTTCGAGAGCTGCCAGGCCGCCATGCTGCTGGCGCCCAGGTAGCGTACTTTGCCCGAGCGCACCAGCGAGTCGAGCGCTTCCAGCGTTTCTTCGACAGGCGTCTTGGGATCCCAGCGATGGATCTGATACAGATCGACGTAATCCATTTGGAGACGCCGCAACGACTTTTCGCAGGCTTCGATGATGTGCTTGCGGCTGAGGCCCCGCTGGTTGGGGCTCGGACCCATCACGCCGTGCACTTTCGTCGCGACCACAATGTGATCGCGCACGGCCATCTCTTTCAGATGCGCTCCGGTGATCTCTTCGCTGGCGCCGATGGAATACACGTCGGCGGTATCGAAAAAATTGATTCCGGCATCCAGCGCGATGCGAAAGTGCTCGCGGGCACCCTTTTTGTCGACGTGCCAGCCTTTGGTGCCCAGGGCCCAATCCGGCAGATCGCCGCCGCCATAGCTCATGCATCCCAGGCAGAGCCGCGAAACAGTGATTCCTGTATTTCCGAAGTTAGTGAATTGCATTCTTGTGTGATTTTAGCGGGCTCGCGCGGGCAACTGGATGCCGTCTCTTAGCTGGGCAAAACCCGGAATGGTAACGGGCGTGTGCCCGGTGATGGGAATCTCGCCAAACAGAGCTTTTACCGCGGCGATTTCCGACGGCAGGGATGAGCTGAACGGTGTGAGATACGCGGCCGCACCCGGAATACTGGTCAGCAGGTATGGATTCTCGAACGGCAGCAGCACCAGCGGGGCCGGGCCTTGGGAAAGCTTTTCGAGAAATGGCTTGGCATCCCTGAGATCCGCGGAGACGGAGGCGAACGAAGCCGCGACGATCGCCGAGCAGGAGCCGGTATCGCCCGCGGTCGCTTCGAGCGCGGCGAGGGGCAGCCCGGTATCGAGCGACACGACTCGTCCATTGGGGGCGCGGCGCCGAAACTCCTGGATGGTGCGCTGGCCGAATTGCGAGATGCGCAGCTCGGTGATCACGATCAGGCACGCGCGGCTGTTGGCCGCCAGCGGAAGCGCACTGCGATCGTTGCGAATCAGGGTAACGGCGTGATCGGCGACGGCCTGAGCTTTCTCCGCGGACTCGGGCGAATCCAGCACGTCGGAGATGGCGTCGAGGTTCACCAGCCTCTTCTTGTAAAGCCCAAGTGAAATCTTGGCGGCCAGAACGCGCATCACGCTTTGGTCCAGGCGCTGGCGCGAGATGCGGCCGTCCTCGACTGCGCCCACCAGGGCACGCACGGCCTTCTCCGGATCGGGCGGCATCAGGAGGACGTCGGCGCCCGCGAGGACCGATCGAACAGAGCCTTCGCCGCTATCGAACAGCATGGTCATGCCCTGCATGGCCATCGAATCGGTGACGATCAGGCCCTTGAACTTGAGCTCTTCTCGCAGCAGGGCGGTGAGCACTTTGGGTGAAACGGTGGCGGGCACGCCGGAAGGCTCCAGCGCCGGCACAGCCATGTGCGCCGTCATGATGGAATCGACGCCCAGCGCGATGGCTCTCTCGAACGGTTTGAGCTCCATCGCATCCAGGCGCTCACGCGGAACTTCGAGACGCGGCAGACCCAGGTGGCTGTCGACTTCGGTATCGCCGTGTCCCGGAAAATGCTTGGCGGAGAGCAGTACGCGGCTGGCCGGGTCGGAGTGCGCGCCCTCGATAAATGCGGCGACGTGGCGAGACACCTGTTCCGGATCCTCGCCGTAGGAGCGCAGGTTGATGATCGGGTTCAGGGGATTGTTGTTGACGTCGGCCACGGGGGCGAAGATCCAGTGGATGCCGAGGGCGCGGGCTTCTCGCGCGGCGATGAGACCTTCGTACTTCGTGGCAGTCAGATCGTTGGCCGCTCCGAACGCCATGCTGTGCGGGAATCGAGTGCCGCCGGTGACGCGCATGGAAGCCGCGCGCTCGAAATCCGAGGCCACCAGGAGCGGAGTCCTCGCCAGCTTTTGCATCTGGTTGAGGAACAGGGCCAAGGCATGCGGTTCGGCGTTGCGCACCAGACCGTTCTGCGAAGCGTTGTTGATAATGATGCCGCCGACGCGCAGCTCGGCGATCCAGCGCCGGTATTTCTCGTACTCCGGCGACTTGGTGCTATAGACGTCGCCATTGGCGACGACGATCACCAGCTGCGCGGCTCGATCGCGCAAGCTCATCGGCTTCATCAAGGCCTGGGCGGTGCGCTGTTCCGGGGTGAGTGGAACCGGCTTCGGCTTGGCGGATTTAGGTGTCGCGGCGGTCATGGACAGGGCGATCAGGAGCGTCGTGATCAGCCGGGCGCCGCGCATGTTCCTAGGATCTCATCTCTTGGGAAGCGAAGCGGCGACGATTTGCGCGATGTCTAACAATTTCGGAGGAGT
>DATIRX010000032.1:0-10516 GCA_035469225.1 Bryobacteraceae bacterium | reverse complement strand
GGCGCGGCTGGCTGCGATTCTGCCGTCGCCGCGGCGGCGCAAGCCGGAGCGGATGAATCAATACAGCGCGATCATTCAGGATCGGATGCGGCTCTTGGGATGGTGAGCTTTCCGGGGAAGAATTGTGATATTCTGAGCCCCGGCCAGGGAGGAAATCGATGCGGCAGCAAATGGCGTTGTTGCGGTACGCTGCAGCCCTAATGGTGGGCTTAGGAGTAGGGTGGTTGGGGATTCCCAGCGTGGCGCAAAGCGGGGACACGTATAAGGCGCGGCTCTCCGCGCTTCCCGCCGACGCAAAAACACGGCCGGATCTGGCAGGCACCGGCTCGGTGACCGCAGTGCTCTCCGGAACGAAGCTCAACGTGAATGGCACTTTCGAGGGGCTGCGCACCAACGCCGTCTCCGCCAAGCTGCACAATGGCATTGTGGCCGGCGTGCGTGGACCGGCGTTTGCGGACCTCACGATTTCGAAAGCCATGAGCGGGACCGTTACCGGATCGGCCGATCTGAATCCGCAACAATTGCAGAATCTGAAGAAGGGCGGAATTTACGTCCAGATCTACACGGAACGACCCACGGACGGAACGCTCTGGGGCTGGTTGCAACGCTAGGAGGCGCCATCACATGAAGAAACTGCTTATCCCCCTATCCCTGTTGGCTGCTCTCTACGGTGTTCTTCAGCTTCCCGGCCAGCAAGGGGCCGCCGGGCCCTTCACGGCTCAACAGGCCGATGCCGGCCGCACCGCCTATCAAACCAGCTGCTCCGGCTGCCACGCAGCGGATCTGTCCGGGATCGGCAATGCGCTTCCTTTAGCCGGCCTGCCGTTCACCGGCAGCTGGGGAAACCGCACGGTGGGCGACCTGGTGAGTTTCCTGGAAGGCGCGATGCCGCCGAATAATCCGGGCGGCCTGGGCGAGCAGAACTACTTGAATATCGCGGCGTTCATTCTGCAATCGAACGGCGCGCGGGCCGGAAACCAGGCGCTGGCCGGGAATTCGACGGTCGCTATTCGCACGATCACAGGCCAGGTAGTCGCACAGGTTCAAGGCGGACAAGGGAAACAGGGCAAGCAGGGAAAACAGGCTGCAGCCGCACCTGCTGCGGGAGGCGGACGCGGAGCCGCGCCACAGGCTCCCCGGGGACTGCTGATCCCGGGAACGGTCAAGAACTACACGCCGGTCACCGATGCGATGATGCGCAATCCCGATCCGGCCGACTGGTTGATGATCCGGCACGACTATCACGCCAACAACTTCAGCACGCTGAACCAGATCACCGCCAACAACGTGCAGGATCTGCGCCTGGTATGGACCTGGGCGATGAATGAAGGCACCAATCAGCCTGCTCCGGTGGTCCACAACGGGACGATGTTCATCAACAATCCGGGGAATATCGTGCAGGCTCTGGACGCCAAGACCGGGGAATTGATCTGGGAGAATCGCATCGGCGAGACAGCCACCGGAAACTCGCAGCGCGGCCTGGCGATTTACGACGACAAAGTTTATGTCACCACGGGATCGGCGCAGATCTATGCGCTGGAAGCGCGCACCGGCAAGAACGTGTGGATGACCACGATCGGGGATCGTACGGACGGCAATTACAGCACCAGCAGCGGACCGATTATCGCGAAAGGAAAAGTGATCCAGGGTCTCGGCGGCGGCTTGTGCGACCAGTATCGCGAGGAGAAGTGCTTCATCAGCGCCTACGATGCGCAGACCGGCAAACTGATCTGGAAGTTCTACACCATCGCCAAGAGTGCTGATCCGGGAGGCGACTCCTGGGGCAAGTTGTCGGATCTGTTTCGCGCCGGCGGCGACACCTGGATCACCGGCAGCATCGATCTGGATTTGAACCTGACGTATTGGGGCGTCGCCCAGGCCAAGCCCTGGATGAGAGCGTCGCGCGGGTCCGGCAATGGAGCGACCAACTACGCCAACTCGACCGTGGCTCTGGATATCGACACCGGCAAGCTGAAATGGTGGTTCAACCACGCTCCCGGCGAAACGCTGGACCTGGACGAGGTCTTCGAGCGCGTCCTGGTGGATGACGGCGGGCAGAAGTACGTGTTCAGCGCCGGCAAGGACGGCATCCTCTGGAAGCTGGACCGCGTGACCGGCAAGTACGTCGGCCACAAGGAGACCGTGTTCCAGAACGTGTACGATTCCATCGATACGAAGACCGGCGAACCGCACTTCCGCAACGACATCGTCGAAAACCAGATCGGCGAGTGGGTGCAGGACTGCCCGACTTCCGAGGGCGGCCACAACTGGCACGCCATGAGCTATCACCAACCGACCAACCAGATCCTGATTCCGGTGGCGCAGAGCTGCCAGGAAATGAATCCGCAGAAGATCGATCTGATCGCGGGCGGCGGCAGCGGCGGCGGGGCGGCACGGCGCTTCTATGAATCGCCCGGCAGCAACGGCAACGTCGGAAAGTTTGCGGCGTATGATGTTCGGACGCTCAAGGAAAACTGGAAGATCGAGCAGCGCTCGCCGTTCATGACCGCGATTCTATCGACTGCCGGCGGCGTGGCTTTCGTCGGCGATATGGACCGCTACTTCCGGGCCGTCGACGTAAAAACCGGCAAAGTTCTGTGGGAGACCCGCCTGGGAACGTCCGTCCAGGGCTTCCCGCTGACCTTTAGCGTGGGCGGCAAGCAGTATATCGCGGTCTCGACGGGATTGGGCGGCGGCAGCCCCCGCATGGTGCCGGGTATCCTGGCTCCCGAGGTCCACTATCCCTCGAACGGGAACGCGCTGTACGTATTCGCTTTGCCGGATCGCCGCTAGCCCTGGGGCTGGTTGAAAACCACCAGGCTGGCGAATTTCGACCGGCCTGTGCTGAGACTTCCGCCCCGTTTTCAGCCACTTGCATCTGGCAGCAAACATGCATCCTGAGTGAGATGGATGGTGATGTATGTTTAAGCGTTCAGCAATCATTTTTTCAGGTTTAGGACTTGCGTCGATGGCAGCGTTCGGCCAGGATGATGCAGGCTGGCGAAAGTTCGGGAACGGCGATCAATCCTATCAATTGAACCAGGCACAAGTGAACCAGGCACAAGCACTGCCGCCCCAGAACAGTCAGGGTGCGCCGCAGAATGCTTATCCGCAGCAGAACTCCTACCCCCAGCAGCCCGCCTATAACATCCCTTCGCAGGCGACTCTTTCAGCGGGAACTTTCGTAGTGGTTCGCGTCAATGAAAAGCTCTCGAGTGATAAGAATCAGCCGGGAGATTTCTTTACAGCCACGCTGGTCCGGCCCTTGGTGGCCAACGGCGTGGTGATCGCAAATGCCGGCCAGAATGTCGCCGGGCGGGTTTCCGAGGCCGTGAACGCGGATCGCGGCAGAGGCAGTTCGCGGTTGGGTCTGGAACTTACCGAGCTGAGCCTGGTGGACGGGCAGCAGATTCCCGTTCGGACGCAGCTGATGGAGTATCAACGCGGCAATTCCGGCGGCCGTGATGCCGGCATCATGGTGGGCACAACTGCCGCGGGCGCTGCGATCGGCGCGGTGGCCGGTGGAGGAGTGGGCGCCGGGATCGGCGCAATCGGCGGGGCTGTGGCGGGCGCCATCGGAGTGATGGCCACGCGAGCTCACGCGACTGAAATTCATCCGGAAGCCGTCCTGACCTTCCGCACGCTGGACCCGGTCACGGTGGCGACAGATCGATCCGGCGGGGCTTTCCAGCCGGTTCGCCAGCAGGACTATCAGACGCAGGTGCAGCCGAGGCAACGAGCCGTCGCGCCGCCGGCCTACTATGGCGGCTACGGTTATTACGGCGGCTACTACGACCCGTTTTACTATCCTTACGGCGGTTATTACGGCTATGGCTTTGGACCGTCGTTCGGCGTCGTAATTCGAGGCGGCGGTGGCTATTACCGAGGCGGGGGCTATTATCGCGGCGGCGGGCGACACCGTTAAGATTCTTTAACGTGTACAATGGGCGAGTGGAGAACTCTTTGCTTAAAGCTCTGAAACTCGCCCTGTTTGCCAGTTCCATCGCGCTGACGAATCAACAAGTGTTCGCCGCCGAAGGCATCGGCAAGATTTTCGACGATCAGGTCTCGACCATCGAGCGCGAGGTCCTGGGCCTGGCGATGAAGATGCCGGCCGACAAATTCGACTTCGCACCCACCAGCCCGGGTACGTTCACAGGCGTGCGAACCTTTGCCCTGCAAGTGCGCCACATCGCGACCGAGATGTTTCGGATCGCCGAGGGCATTTCCGGGGAGAAGGCTCCGGTAGAGATCGGCCAGACGGATAACGGTCCCGATACGCTGAAGACCAAAGACCAGATCATCGAATACTTCAAGACGTCCATCGCCTTCACCCGCAAGGCTGTGGGGACCATCACGGACAAGAACATGTACGATCCGGTGCCCTTCGGCCGCAACGGGACGCGCGCTTCGGCCGCGGCGTTCATCGGCCTGCACAGCTACGATCACTACGGGCAGATGGTGGTCTACGCGCGGATGAACGGCGTGATTCCCGGCGGCGGTCCTCCGCCCGGCGGCAAGCAGAAACAGAAATAACGTCAGCCCAGTTCGTCGTGGACGATCCTGCCGCCCACCACGGTCAATAGCGACCGCGTGCGCTTGAGATCTTCATCCGGCACGGCGAAGCAATCCCGGTCCAGCACCGCCAGGTCGCCATGGTTGCCGATCTCAATCGAGCCGAGGTCGTCCTCCTCAATGAACCATTTGTTCGCGGCCGTAGCCATCCAAAGCATTTCCTGGCGCATAAGGGTTTGATCCCCCAGGATCGGTTGCCCGGCGAGATTCTTGCCCGAAACAATCGTGGAGAAGTTCAGCCATGGATTGATCACCGTGATGTCGCCACCGTCGGAGTGGTAGCCCTTCTTGATGGGATGCCCCATCAGCATTCGATAGGGCGGCCCGACGTTGGTGCCGGTGCGCAACGGTCCCCAGCCGACCAGCACCCCCATTCCCATGGCATTCATCCGGTTCGCGAGATCCACGGGAAACTCGGGCACATGGGAAATGATCCAGCGCAATCCGGAAAGCGGGATCTCCGCATTGACCGTCTCGCGATCCTTCACCAGGTTGGTGACCCCGGCGAGGTTGAGCGCGTGGTCTTCGCCGCGCCAGCCGGCCCTGGCGATGGCTCTTAGCCCCTCGACTCCGCCGCCCGTGAACTCGCCGATGCCGCCGGTCTTGATCCACTCATCCCCGAAGAACGGAAACGAGTTCTTCAATCGGACGGACAGCGTTGGCAAAGGCGGATTGGCGGTGGGGGAGTCCTGATGCAGAAAGTCGATCCGCAGCCGGGCCGGCATCGCCCCCTCGCGGTGCAGCGCCATAAACGGGTTGTGCATCGTGTAGGTGTTCTCATTCGCCAGCCCCCCGGAGAGCGCCTCGGAATGAAAGGCCCCGCAGTCGCGATGCGTGGTGATGCCCAGCCGGGCGTAATACTTCAGAGCGTCGAGCGCGGAGCGTTTCCGTGTCTCCGGCGTTAGCAGTTCCTTGCGCAGCGCCAGAAGAGCGGCGGTAAGGGCCGGGCCGGCAATGGCGCCGTCCGCCGCGACCATCACGCCCCTGGCTTCCAGCCAGGCTTTCCCCTGGCTGTTCGTTCGGGTGCCGCCCTGCGCCGCCTGGATGTAGACGGGACGATCCACCGCATCGAGCTCGGTCAGCGTGGGCAGGCGCCGTTCCATAAACTGCATCGCCGACACCGGACCCACCGTGGTAACAAACTCGCCGGCAGGAACGCTGGCGCTGCGAGTCTTCAGAGCCGCAATCGCTTCGGGAATGGTGAATACATGCTCGAGCGGCGTGTGCCATCCCGGTCGGTTGCCGACCAGCACGATGTGGTTGTGCGCGTCGATGAGGCCGGGAATCACAGTCTTCCCCTTCAGGTCGATGCGCCGGACGCCTCGCGGGACGGAAACGTTGTTGCCCACCGCAGCGAAGCGGCCGCGCTGGATCAGCGCTTGCGAGACCACGCGATTGGCAGGATCCATGGTATGGATCCTGCCGTTCACCAGTGCCAGGTCTGTGGTGGGTTGCGGCTGTGCGAGCAGTTTCGCGCCGGTGAATCCGCTGAACGCGAGCGCGCCGGCGCCGCCGAGGAATCGTCTGCGCCCGAATCCGCCCGCTGCATCGTCTTTAGCCATGTTTTGCCTCCCACATATCTTACTGCCAAAGGCAGTAGAATCTCGCTATGGCTTTCTGGACGAAAACACTCCTGGTTACCGCGTTGGTATTGCCGGCATGGGCACAGCAGCCCTGTGAACGTCTCACCTCGCTCAGCCTGCCCGGCGTAACGATCACACTCGCCCAGTCCGTACCGGCCGGATCCTTTACCCCGCCCGCGGCTCGGGCAGCAGTCAACGTACCCGCGTTTTGCCGCGTGGCCGGAACCATCACGCCGGAAGTCCATTTCGAAATCTGGATGCCTGCGGCGTGGAACAGGAAGCTGCTGACCGTGGGCAACGGGGGCCTGGCGGGGACCATCAACTACACGGCGATGCTCGATCCACTGCGGCGAGGCTATGCTTCCAGCAGCACCGACACGGGACACGTGGCCGATAACGACGCGCATTGGGCGCAGGGACACATGCAGCGCGTGATCGATTTCGCGCATCGCGCAGTCCACGTGACCACGGAAGCGGACAAGGCCATCATTCGGGCCTACTACAACGCGCCGCCGGAGCATTCCTATTTCAGCGGATGCTCGCAAGGCGGGCTGGAAGCATTCGCCGAAGCGCAGCGCTACCCGCGCGATTATGACGGGATCATCGCCGGCGATCCGGCCAACTACTGGACGCGTCTCTACGCGGGCGGCCACTTGTGGATCGCGCGCGCCACGCTAACGGATCCGGCCAGCTATATTCCCCCGACCAAATTACAGATGATCGGCGATGCGGTGTACGCCGCCTGCGATGCATTGGACGGCATCAAGGACGGAATTCTGAACGATCCGCGCCGCTGCCATTTCGATCCTTCGGTTCTGCTTTGCAGGAATGGGGACGCCCCCACCTGCCTGACGTCACCCCAAGTGGAAACCGTCAGAAAGATTTATCAGGGCACTCGCACGTCGGACGGAGAACAGATCTTCCCGGGCATTATGCCGGGCGGCGAGGCCGGCCCCGGCGGATGGAGCACCTGGATTACGGGAACCGACCCGGGCCGGGGATCGCACATGACGCTGGGGTTTCCTGCGCTGAAAAATATCGTCTTTGAAAATCCCGATTGGGACTTTCGCACCTTCCGTTTCGACCGCGTTCAGGGCTTCGATAGCGACGTCGATTTCCTGGATTACAAAATCGGTCCCATCATCAACAACGTCAATCCTGACTTGCGCGCCTTCCAGGCCAATGGGGGAAAGCTCATCCAGTATCACGGCTGGAGCGATCCGGATATCTCGCCGCTCAACAGCATCAACTACTACCAAAGCGTGATTCAGTTTATGAACCGGGACGGACGCGGTTTGAGCGAAACCCAGAACTTCTATCGCCTGTTCATGGTGCCGGGCATGTATCACTGCAATGGCGGCCCCGGGCCGAACACCTTCGACGCCCTCGGCGCGCTGGAACAATGGAAGGAGAAAGGGACCGTCCCGGATCGCATGGTGGCTTCGCATGCGACCAATGGAACCGTGGATCGAACGCGTCCCTTGTGCCCGTATCCGCAGGAAGCCCAATGGAAAGGCAGCGGCAACACGGATCAGGCGGAGAATTTCGCCTGTGCCCTGCCGAAGGTGCCGTAGGGCCACTCCCTATCGCGCGTGGTTCCGGCTGAACCGCGAACGCCAGAGAGCGGCTTACGGCAGAGCGTTGTAGAGCCGCTCGTCGAAGGGGCTCCCCAGGCCCGGCTGGAGTTGATCCCGAAAGGCTTTGCTGTGGGGAAGGGCGAGGTGCGCGTCATAGGCCTGCTTGCTCTGCCAGACTTCGACAATGGCGAAGTGGTTGGCGCGCGCTACGTCGCGCAGGGCTTCAAAGCGGACGAATCCCGCGTCTTTACGGTTATCGGCCGCGAACTGCTGCAGCAGCTTGGCCGTATCGGCGGCGAAGTTCGGGTACACGTCCACATAGGTGACGACATGCACCGGCGGCTCGGCCTTGGGCTGCGAGAAAACCACGCCCAAGACGCCCAATCCGAACAAAACCAACAGCATGATTCGTTTCATAGATTTCAAGATACCTCTAAGCACGGGCTAAGGTGATCTCGGGGCGCTTCCTCAGTGCTGAACCTGATTCCTTTCGTACCACTACGGTGCTATTTTTGCGGCGTGTGGAGGGTACACACCATGAAAATCATATCCGCGGTGTTGATCGGGATGCTGGCCACGTCGGTTTGGGCGAAGGACCGCATCTGGCAGGATGGGAGCCTGCTGGACACGCGCAGCAACAAGTATTTTCCCCGCACCGAACCTACGGCGGAGAACGACAAATCGCTGAGCAGCCGCATGTTCGCAGACCCTCAGTCGGTTTCGACCAACCTCACGGTTTATGACCATTACGTGGTGGAATCGGCCAACGCCGCCTATCTGGTGGAGCGGGGGCGCTTCAAATCGGCCAAGGCGCTCGATTTACGCCCGAACCGGCCGGTGAAGTTCGCCGTGGAAAAGAAGAAACTCTGGCTGCTGGACGAAGAAGGCAAGCAGCAGGAGGCGGTCATCCTGCAGCAGGTCGAAAGAGACGTAGCGCGTCCCAGCGTTACTGCAGGCCTGCCAGCTCGGTAGCGAACAGCATCGCCATCGCTCCGCCACGCGGATCCGGACCTAGCAGTGCGGCGCGATGCAGGTAATCTTCCAGGGTGTTCTGCTTGTTGGTGGATTCGCACACATCCACCACTTGTCCGTCGTTTCCGATGCGCGCGGCGACGGCACTCCACGCCCAATTCACGCGAGACTGATAGGCGGCCGCGTCCAGCCATCCCCGGCGGATGCCGCGCAGCATCGCCAGCCCGATCATCGCCGTAGCGGACGTCTCCGCATACGATCCCGGTTCGTCGATCACTTCGTGCCACATGCCGTCTTCGTCCTGGAAGCGCGCCAGGGCGAACATATGCTGCTGGAATTCGGCCATCATGCGCGGGTAGGCCGGGTGATCCTTGGGGAAATCGGTGAGCGCCAGCGCCAGGCCCAGAGCAGGAAAGGCGTTCCCGCGTCCCCAGGCGGCGTCGGTTAGAGGCGAATGCCGATACAGACCGTCGGGCCTCTGATCGAGTTGTTGCATAAACGCGAAATGTCGCGCGGCCAGGTCGAAATATTTGCGCTCGCCGGTGAGCTTGCCGGCTTTGACCACGATGGGCGTCGCCATGAACACCGAATCGGACATCTGGTCATGGAACGGCATCGACTCGAGCATTTCACCGGATTTGGCGAAGCCCAGATCGGCAGCCTTGCGGACCAGCTCGGTGTAGCGGGGGTCGCCGGTGCGCTCAACGAGCTCGGCGAACACCAGATGTCCGGCGAGAGTCAGCGAATTGGCCCGGCTCAGCGGATTTGCGGCAGGCTCGAGATACGGCGCGGCGAGCTTTTCCACGTCCGCGACGCGGCCCAGGCGCATCTGGGCGATGAGCGCCATACCGGGAATATAGGTGAGCTGGTTGAAATCGCGTCCGAAGTATTGACCCAGTTCCTCAGCCAGCAGCCGCGGCGAACGACCGCGACGACGGATGATCTCGATATGCGCCGGGGACATCGGAAGATCGCGCGGCAACGACAAGAGCGTCTCCGGCCGGACAGAGATGACCACACGAGCGGGAATGCTCCCGACTCCCGCGACGGCGTTTTGCGAAAGCGCGGCCGCCAGACCCGAGTCGCCAGGTCCGACGATCAGCACCAGATCGGGCGCCTGGAGCGCGATCCATCGCCACAGCACATGCGATTCCGTGTTTTCACGATAAGCCGTGCCCGGAGGCGGAAAAATGAGAGGACTCTTGTCGGGATTTGCGCGCGGAATCGCCAGCAGGCGGAGACGTCTAAGAGACGGCCTCTCGCCCTGGTAAGACGCGAAGGCGGCCGCGACCATTTGCGTTGAGCTGTTGTCCCCATTCAATCCGCCGATCAGCAGGACCGTGCGTGAAGTCGCGAGAGCGCCAGAGACTGCGAATGCTTCCATCCGGCTGCCTCGGGGAGTCAACCCCATGGCGCGCCCCTCGGCGGCCCTCAACAGGGGGGCGACGAAGGTGAAGAAGAGTAGGAAGCTGTGGAGTCGGCAAGTGCGCAATGTCGCGCCTCCTGAGACTAGGCATTATACCTCCCGGGGCGTTCTTGCGCGGCCCAAAAAACCGGCTCCCGATTTACGGATTCCGGAAGTGCTTTTATCCCGCCTGATGTATCCCCTAGAAGGCACTGGCGGACAGATCTGCATGCAAGGCCAAAAAGCTCTTCTAAAGCCCAGACTGTAGGCCTTTTTCGTTGACATGGATGCACGCTACGCATTAACATCGGGCAATAAGCGGCCACTCGGCCATTTAGTTGGGACTTCCTTGAGGGGGGCAATACATGCGGTTTTTGACAGTACTTTTGTGTGCGTTTTTATTA
>DATIRX010000031.1:0-8096 GCA_035469225.1 Bryobacteraceae bacterium | reverse complement strand
CCGCGCCGGAACTCCTCGGGAGTCAGCTTAGCGTTCTTAGCCTTGGTTACCGTCGTCACCGTGTACAGGCGATCGCCGAAAACCCCCAGGACCGCGCCGCTCACAAACACCAGCCCGACGTAGAGGGCAATCGATTTGCGGGAAAAATTCATCGGTAGTCTCCCACCGGAAGAGCCTCGACATAATCGTTGGAGTGCTCCGCGGCGAGAAAATCCACGTAGGTCCCGCTGTAGAACGCGTCTTCGTTGTTGTTATGAGGAAGCAGCACGATGCTCATGACCAGGGCCAGAGCGACCGTGGCCATTACGCAGATCTGGGCCAGCCTGCGAAACACGGAGGTGGTCTCAACGCGGCGCGCCTCGATCTTGCGCCACAGCTTGGGCACAAACTCGGGGCTGGATTCGGGATCGGGAGTTGCTTCCCGATACTCAACCCACAGCGCGTCGAGCTTGTCTTTCATGCGATCCATTCTATACCTCCGGACGTCCGACTGTTTACTGACCCGTCTGAGGCTCCTCTTCGGCCCCGTATGCCTTTAGAACCCGCTGCCTTGCCCGGAACAATCGTACCTTTAGAGCGTTTTCATTAACCCGGTAGATCTTCTCCAGCTCCTTGAGAGATAACCCTTCAACTTCCTTTAAAGTTAACAGGATCCGGTCCTCCTCGGAAATCTTCCCGAGCAGGTCATCCACCGTCTCCCGAATCTTGATCCGACGCTTTTCTTCTGCGTTCTGCTTGCCGCCCGCGGCAGCATCCGCCATCATCACCTGCTGCTCGCTCAAATCCGACATCCGGCTTTCCTGCCGCCGCCGCTGCCGGCGCAAGTAGTCATACGCCGCGTTCACGGTCAGCCGGTACAGCCACGGCTCGAATACCTCTGCCGTCCTTAACTGGTCCAGCGAAAAATACAGCCGGAGAAATACTTCCTGTCCAACATCTTCCACGTCCTCCGGCCTGCCGATGAGCCGCGCAATTGTCCCCAGGATCCGTTTCCGGTAGGCCTGCACGACCTGGTTAAACGCGCTGTCATCGCCGCTCCGAGCCCGCTCAATGAGTTCGAAGTCAACCAGCATGGCCGCCGCCACCGTTTCCAGTGATACCGGCCGTGGTCAAAGTCCAATCTCTACAAAGAAAAGGGCGCACCGGTTCTCTGCTAGGTTACAACAATTTGGGCATCTGGCAGGCGGGAAATCCCCAGCGGCCAGCCGGCTGTCAATACCTAAACCATTCTGCATCTATGAGATAACTCTATTTTGCCGGTCCCGGGCCGGGCACCGGGATATCGTTCGATGCGGTACGGCGCTTAAACCGCCAGTGCCCGTTTTCCCGTACCAGGGTGTCCTCGTAGCGCCCGGCCTGGGCCATGGCCGGTTTCTTGTCGGCTCCCGGCGTCACGAAGGTCCAGCGCGACCGGGCCGTAGCCGCGTCGCCATGCACCTCGATCTCGAAATTAGACAGGATATGGAACGTATTGCCGCGATTCGGCCCGGGGAGGTTCTTTTCCATGAAAGCCTGGATAGCGGCTGGGCCCTGCACGGTGCCAAATCCGCCCACCCACTCGCCGTCCCTGGCGAACAGCCTGGAGTAGGCCGCGAAATCCCGGGCATCGAGGAAACGGCCGTAGTCCAGCAGGACCGTCCGGATTTCCTCCATGTCTTCGAGCCGCTGGACGCGTGCCGCCAGTGCTTTATTGTCCTGCTGCCCCGCCAGCGGCAGAAGCGCCGCGAAAAGCATGAGACTGGCGCGCATCGGATTCACCTCGACGAGAGTGTATCATTGCGCACTCTCGCCGAGGCTGATCCCGATCGATCACTCAAAAGACAAGTCGCCCGAGGATGGTCAATGTCCGGGAGTTGCTGGTGTAGAACTGGTCGAAGCGGCCAAAAGAATCGTTTCCTGTCAGCAGGAAACTCCTTGTGTTGTTCAGTTGGTTGGGATAAACATCGTTCAGCAAATCCCCGGTCCACTGAGGGTGGTTTAACAGGTTGCTAAACTGCCCGCCAAACTCAACGCGAGTTCGTTCGGTAAGGTTGAGTCGTTTCAAGATCTGCAGATCGATATTGTTGATCGGGTGCAGAGGGAAGGTATTCCGGCCGGCATTGGCGAATACTCCCTGGCCAGCCTGAATGTAACGCGCATTCGGGTTCACAGCAACATAGCCCACGGCGGACGCGGAACCGGTTGCCACAAACGCGCCGCTCTTGTCGATCGCCCGGACACCGGACGACAGGCTGGCGTCTCCGGCAGGGTTGACCACCGCGCGATCCCCCGCGGAATCGTTGTTGAGGTTCGAATCGACGCCGCTCTGCACGGTTGAGTACGCGGGGGACTGATACGTGTAGGTAGCCGAAACATTCCAATTGCTCACCAGGTTCTTCATCATCCAGCTCCTGTTCGCGAACATCTTTAGGTCGTACATGGGAGTGAACGTAAACCGGAACCGGCGATCGAGCGCCGAAGATGCCCAATCGTTACGAAGGTTCCTGAAGTCCTGACCCCGGCGCGGTGTCAAATTCGTGCTGAAGACCGTCGCCGTGGAATCGTCGAGCGCATGACTCCAGGTGAAGGCGGTCATGTAGGACAAATTCTTCGCGTAGCGCTTATTCAACTGCAGCGACAACCCGTTATATTCCGAATTTCCGACAGGATGATACGCCGTGATCGTATTTTTGAACCCGTACTGGCCGTAGGCATTGCTGGGTGACGGAGCGTAGTTGGTCATCGCCAGCAGATTGCTCTTAATCTGACCCAGCGTCAGATTCAGGCCGGCGAGCTGCGCTGCCGAGGGGGCCGTGACGAAGGTAGGCAAGCTATACGACGGCGTCACATTGGTGACCCGGTTGATCTGGTCCTGAACGAAGAGGTGCACGCCTTTGGTCCCGACGTAACGTGCCTCGAAGGTGTAGTCCTTGCCGAAGGAGCGCTGAACGCTGAGAGTGTAGTTGACGGCATACGGCCGGGTCTGGTCAAAGTTGTACGCCGACACCGCGGCCCGGGCGACGGTGGGATTCGTGGTCAAAACGATGGCGTTGGACGGCGGAAGGCCGCCATTCTTAAGGAAGTCCGGCGTATTGTTGGTGAGACTGGGAACATCTTCGGTCTGCTGGAAGTAGCCTGGCTTGGCGTTGATGTTCAGGTTGTTGTAGGGTTGATCGTAATTAATACCAAAGCCCGCACGGATCGACCACAGGGCACTCCTCCCAGGGGACCATGCGATGCCGATGCGCGGCGCCCAGTTGTTCTTTTGCGCCTGCGGCTCGCCGAAGGTGATCAGTCCGGGAAGATCCGCAGCCGAGCTGAACTTCTGATATCGGGAAACTACCGGTACCGTCATGTACTCATAGCGGACCCCGAGATTCAGCGTCAGGTTGGGCCGAATCCGATAATCGTCGTTGAAATACGCCGTGTGGAAGAGGTAACCCACGGGGATGCCGCCGGCCACGCCGACACTGCGCTGTCCGATCACGTCCGGGCTCAAATCGCGCAAATACAGATCCAGCGTGGAGTAACCGTAATCCCCCCGGGCGCGCTGGATAAAACTGTTGGTGGCGATGATGTCCTGGAACTGGTAGCCCACTTTGAAGCTATGATGTCCCCACGTCTTGGTGAGATTGTCGCTCGCCTGTAAGGTTCCCTGAATATAGCCCTGAGGGGTGCTGGAATCGGGACCAACCTGCAAATTGAGGTCGTCGAAAGTAAGGTTGGGGAACTGATCCAGCCCCGGGAACTTAAAGTCCCCCACGGGATAGTTGTTGTTCTTGCGGCTGTAAGAGGCGCGGAATTCGTTCAACATCGTGGCATTGAACGTATGGAATTCCGAGACTGATGTCAGGCTTCGGTTGTCCGGAATCTGGGTGAAGAAGATTGGCAATTGCGCATTCGTGTCGATCCCGGAATAACGGTTCACAAAATAGCGGCCGCGTACCTGGTCTCTGTCGCTGATATTCCAATCGACGGAGGCCACCAGATTCTGCTTATTGACGTAAGAAGGTCCCACTACCTGCACCTGTCCAATCGGAATGGATACTCCTCCTACCTTGATCGTGCCGGTCGCAGTCGGCGCAGGCGCCAAGTAGGTCTGCAGAACGGCGAGATTCGTCTTGCTGATTCCCGGCAGACTCGTGATGGTCTGATATCCGGCAGCGGTAGGCGCCTGAATGGGCGAACCGGGCGTCGAGGACTGGCCGAGCGGGGAGTACTCCCAATCGGCAAAGTAGAACAGTTTGTTCTTCTTAATCGGGCCTCCCACAGTGCCCCCGAAGCGGTTATAGTCGAAGCGGGGATTAGACTTGAATCCCTGGACCGCCTTCAGAGAATCAATCGCGTTCAAGTTGCGATTGTTCATATATTCGTATAGGGAGCCGTGGAGTTCGTTGGTTCCGGTCTTGACGACGGTGTTAAACACGCCTCCCGAAGCGCCACCGAATTCCGGGCTGAATTGGTTTTCCAGAATAGCGAACTGAGCGACGGCGTCATTCGGAACCAGCGAGAGGGGCCCGGTGACGTCGTGCCGGTTATTGTCGACGCCGTCTATATTGAAGCTGTTATTGGTCTGGCGCTGGCCGCCCACGCTGGGTCCCGTGCCGTATCCCATGCCGCTGCTCTGCGTCACGCCGGGAGCAAGCAGGCTTAGGTTCAAGACGCCTGTGTCGTTCAAATAGTTGCCAGCCGAGGGCATGTTCAGGCTGGTCTCCGAGCTGAAGGAGGTCTGCAATTGCGCCGATGAAGTGTCGATCAGTGCAGCCGATTCCACGACCTCGACGGTGGTGGTCACCGTTCCGATCTGCATCTTGAAATTCACGGACGCCGTACGATTCAAATCCAGAGTCACTCCCGAGATTTTGCTGGCGGTCATTCCGGCCGCACTAGCTTCCACGTCATAGGTGCCAACCGGAATATTATTGATCCGGTATTCCCCACCGGCATTGGTCTTGGCGCTGTACTTGACGCCCGTGCTCCGGTTCGTCGCGGTGACTGTAGCGTTGGGTAAAATCGCACCACTTGGATCGGCCACCACGCCCACGAGAATACTGTCTGTGGCTTGTGCTGAGAGCCGACCCACGCTGCTCAGACAAATAGCCGCTAAAACAAAAAGACCCAGATATCGATTCCACGGATAACGTCGGATATTCATAGACCCTCCTCTTTTGTGTCGATTAAATCCACTGCTGAGATCGGATTCCGGCCCAAGAGAGAGGGCAGGTATTGAAAGGGATTCGGCCGAGCAACTTCGAATCGCATGGCCAGCGCCACTGCACCGGCTACGAGACTGCGAACGTGGCGTGCGCTCGAAATTGGAGCCTCCCACCTGGAAAGTAGAGACACTAAACTACAATTTCGTTACCGGAATCCTAACATGGAAACCCGTGTCTGACAATCCCTGCTGAACGGCAGGGGCCAAAACAGGCTAAGCCGGAGTCCCATAAGTAGATCCAGCACTTGAGCTTGGAACTTAAGCCTGAGAGGCTGGAGGTCCCGTGCCACAATCAAATGATGGATTTTCTTCACGGGCTCAACCCCCGCCAGCGCGAGGCCGTGGAGCATACCGAAGGCCCCCTGCTGGTGCTGGCGGGCGCCGGAAGCGGTAAAACCCGCGTCATTACGCACCGGATCGCCCATCTGGTGACCGCCCATCGAGTCCCCGGGTGGGCGCTGCTGGCCGTCACCTTCACCAATAAAGCGGCCGGGGAAATGCGCGAACGGGTCCGGTCGCTGGTTCCGGGCGAGCCGCGCGATGCCCCTACGGTGGCCACTTTTCACTCGTTTTGCGTGCGCCTGCTGCGCCGCGAAGGCGCCGCCCTGGCTCAGATCCGACCCGGATTTACCCCCCAGTTCACCATCTACGACGACGATGACCAGATCTCGATTCTGCGGGGCGTCTATAAGCAGCTCGGCCTGGACGACCGTTTTATGCAGCATCGCGCGGCGCTTTCCCGCATCAGCCATGCGAAAAGCCACAAGCAATCGCCCGCCGAGATGGCTCGCGCGGCCACCGACCCCACGGCATCGCGTCTGGCGGTGGTCTACGAGCGCTACCAGGCGCGGCTGCTGGAATCGAACGCGCTGGATTTCGACGACCTGCTGCTGGAAGCAGTCCGCCTGCTGGCGCACGACGCTCCCACGCGCGAGCGCATCAACCGGCGTTACGAATTCCTGATGGTGGATGAATACCAGGACACCAATCGCAGCCAATATGAGCTGATGCGGCTACTCTCGGGTGACCGTGGCAACGTCGCCGTCGTAGGTGACGAAGATCAATCCATCTACGGCTGGCGCGGGGCCAATATCCGCAACATCCTGGATTTCGAGCGCGATTTCCCGGGAGCGATCACCATCCGCCTGGAACAGAATTATCGGTCGACGAAAAATATTCTCGAAGCGGCAAGCGCTGTTGTCGCCAATAACACCGAGCGCATCGGCAAGTGGCTCTGGACCGAATCGGGAGAGGGCGAGAAGATCACGCTCTACGAGGCTCCCGAAGCCGAGAATGAGGCGCTGTGGATCGCCGATAAAATCGAGGAGCGCCTGCGCAGTACTCCCGAGGATCGCATCGCGGTGCTGTACCGCACCAACGCGCAGTCGCGGCAGATCGAAGAAGCCCTGCGCCGCTACGGGCGTAAGTACATCGTGGTGGGCGGGTTCAGTTTTTACCAGCGCGCCGAAATCAAGGATATTCTGGCCTACCTCAAGGTCCTGCTCAGCCCGCAGGACACCATTGGCCTGCTGCGCATCATCAATACGCCCGCGCGCGGCATCGGGCGCACCACCATCGAGCAAATCGAGCAGTACGCGCTCACGCATGAGCTGGCGTTGTGGACCGCGCTCGAACGGATGCTGGAGGAACGTGTCTTCTCGGCGCGCGCCGATGCATCGCTCAGAGAATTTCATCGATTGATGAAAGAGATCGGCGATGGCATCGAGACACGTCCGCCCGCGGAAACGCTGAATCTGGTGCTGGACCGCACGGGCTATCGCAAGATGCTCGAAGAGGAAGGCAACGAGGAATCCGCGTCACGCATTGCCAATCTGGACGAACTTCTCAATGCCGCGGCCGACGCCGCCGAACGCGGCGAATCCCTCAGGGACTTTTTAGATCACGCGGCGCTGGTGTCGGACGCAGATTCGGTGGACGACCGCGCCCCCGTCTCGCTGCTCACCATGCATAACGCCAAAGGCCTGGAATTCCCGGTGGTGTTCATCGCGGGCCTGGAGGAAGGCTTGTTTCCGCACAGCCGCTCCATCAATTCCGGCGACATCATGGCGATGGAGGAGGAACGCCGCCTGTGCTATGTCGGCATGACACGGGCGCGCAGGAAACTCTATCTGAGCTGGGCTCGCTACCGCCGCCGTTTCGGCGCAGGCCAGCCGGAAGCGTCCATTCGTTCGCGGTTCCTGAAAGAAGTTCCGGCGACTCTGCTGGAGAGTGTCCGCGGCGACCAGGGCCACATCGATCTCTACGCCGAGCGGCACGTGGTCCGCGAAAGCGCCCAGAGAAACCTCTATACTGGAAAGACTTATAACTCAGTGGATGCTATCCAGCAGTTTTTCGCTGGGGGCGCGCCCAAGCCTGCGGTGCAACCGCCGGTGCAGCCTGCGGCACATACGTCAGCGACGCCGGTGAAAGCCAAGAAACTGGGCCCGGGCGCAACCATTGAGCATGCCAAGTACGGCCGCGGCACGGTGCTGCGGCTGGAAGGTTCCGGTGACGACACCAAGTTGACGGTGAGTTTTCCGGGATACGGATTAAAGAAACTGATCGCGAAATACGCGGGAATCAAGGTCGAATGAACACTAAGAAAGTTACCGACAAAGCAGAACGGAAGAAGCTGAAGCGCGCGGCGCGCAAGAAAGCCGCACCGAAGGCCAAGCGCCCGGCCGATGTGGCCCGCGGTTCGCGCAAGCGCAAAGTGAAGAAGATGGTCAAGGGCCATAGCAAGCGCTAAAACAAGCGTAATGCAGGCGGTCTGGTCGCCTGCCGGGACATGATGCCGAGCCTGACTCGCACCAAGTCGATCGCCGAGCTGATCTCGGCCAGCGAGGCTCACTCCGGCCAGCTCCGCCGCCATCTCGGCTTATGGAGCCTGGTCGCGCTCGGC
>DATIRX010000030.1:0-3367 GCA_035469225.1 Bryobacteraceae bacterium | reverse complement strand
CGCAAACCTTCGAGACGGTCAACGGCGTTACGGGGCACGGGGGATCGCTCGACGGCCCGGGTGCTGCCATCGGCGGCGGGATGCTGTTCGTGAATTCGGGATATCCGACCGCGGGCGGGCTTCCGGGCAACGTGCTTCTGGCCTTTTCAGTGGAAGGAAAATAGCCACTCCCATCACCGTCGTGCTAAATTGGGCGGCGGGACTGAAGAAATAAGAAGGAGACAGACATGACACGTACGGTACTTGGAAAACTCTGGTTGGCCGGCACGGCTGCCGCAATATTTGGAGTGCTGGGCCTGGTGAATGCCGCCGAGCCCGATCCCAAAATCATGAAGTACGAGCTGCCCAAGGATATCAAGTGGACCACCAGCCCTTCCGGCAGTTCCACAGCCATTCTCCATGGCGATCCCTCCAAGCCGGGACTGTACATCGTTCTCACCAAGTGGTCCCCCGGCAAGATGAGCCGCCCGCATATGCATCCCAATGACCGGTTCATCACCGTGATTTCCGGCACCTGGTGGGTGGGCTGGGGCGAGAAGTACGACCCGGCCAGCACCTATCCCGTTCCTGCCGGGAGCTTCGTCACGCATTACGGCAAGCAGATCCACTACGACGGCGCAAAGGACGGAGAAGTGCTGCTGCAGATCGTGGGCATGGGGCCAGCCGATTCGACCGCAGCCGAGAAGAAGTAGCCGTTAGCGGCTGGGGAATTTCCAGTCTTCCGGATTGGCGGGCGGCTTATATTCATCCGTGCTGAATATCCGCACCTCCTGGTGTGGCGCCGCAATTTGCAGCATCAGAGCGACCTGCAGGCGAGGACCCTGAAAATACTGGACGTGGATCTTGTGGATCCCGCCACTCAACTCGACAATCCCGGATCGAGTGGCCAGTGGATGGATCCCGTCGTTGTCCACCACCATTTGGTCGTCGATGTACAATCGTGAGCCGTCGTCCGAGCTGAGCGCAAAGCCGTAGAGGCCCGGTTTGTCGATCCAGAATCGTCCCGTGTAGTCGATGGCGAACCATTCCTGGCGCCTGGTCACGCCCGGAAATCCTTCCGTGAAATCGCGGAGCGGAATGTTCAGCGCAGAGACGTAGATTTTTCCCTGGGGCTTGATCTTGCGGAGATCGGGGATTGCTTTCGAGTTCTTGGGGATATGGTAGACGACGCCCTCAAGCCCGCCGGGAACGACCACCGTGGTCCCGAAGCTGACCGGCTGCTCTTGCCCGGCAGCCAGAACGGCCCCCGCCAGCAGTAATAGCAGTCCCCGCCGCATAGGACCAGTGTCTCACTCATGCCGCAGCACAGTCATCGGACCGATTCGCGCTGCCCGCCACGAATGACTCGGGGTGGGCCAGCGCAGCCTAAAACCGCCAGGCCAGCGCCCCGTAGACGTTCCGGCGGATGTTCAGAGACTGCTGCAGCCTGGTGGAAACGAATTCCAGATGGCTCGGATCGAAGGCGTTCTGAACACCCGCCGAAAACTCCACTTTCTCCTTCGGTCGCCAGCCCAGTCTCAAGTCTCCCCGCAGGTAGCGGGGCACGCCAATGGCCGGCATCGCACCATAGAAGTAAAGCGCCGTATCGAAATCGAGCCTCTTGCTCAGATCGAGGTGGGACCGCCATTCCCACTGATGCTGTGGACTGGTGCCGCCAGTATCCGCGGGGTTATTAATTGTCATACCAGGATAAGCTCGCATCTGCGTGCGGAGCCAACTGTAACCGGCCATGACTCTCCATCGTTCGGCCGGCGCCCAGGATGCGCTCAGCTCGGAGCCGTACGAGACACCTTGAAGCGCGTTTTCAAACTGAACGGGGAGCTCCAGGTGGGGCAATCCGTTGGGGCCCGGCGGCACAAAGAACGGCGATCCTGTGTTCCGGCCGATGAGGTGCTGGTGGACGTTGTAGAACGCGGAAACGTCCAGGGAAACGGCCTGGCCCAGTTGCACTCGCTGTCCCGCTTCGTAGGCCACCATGGTTTCAGAACGAACCCCGGCGTTACCACGGACATGAACCAGGCCAAATAAGGGCGGCTGCAAGGGAAAGGAAGTGACCAAGGCATCGAACCCGAGTTCTCCCGCCGAGGGTGTGCGAACCGCTCGCGATACGGCCGCCCAACTGGTCCACCTGCTGGTGGGGGTCCATAACAGCCGTCCGGTGGGCTGAGCCTCGAATCCCACGGCGTAGTGATGCCCGGTCTGCACGCCCAAAATCAGGTACAGCCTGTCGCGCAGGAGCGCGATTTGATCCTGGGCAAAGAAAGAATATATATCCGCATCCGTGTGCGGCGGCACAATCCGGAAGGTCTGTTGGGGAGCAACGTCGTACTTGCCGTCGCGGAAACTGGCGCCCCACACGAAATCCTGGCGCGAACCGAGCTTAAGACGATGTTCGACCTCAAGCTCGATATCGTTGATATGGACGGGCACGTTGGCATCGCCGTACTCGGTTCGATCCCAGGAGAAGCGCGCTTCGACGCTGGACCCATCCGCGAGGCGGCGCTGCCAGTTGGCCTGGAGATCGCCGCTCCAGGATTTCTCCCCCACGTCCCGGAAAGGCGGGAACGGGTTGCTGGCCGAAGGAAGGAACAGGGTGTGTCCCAGTTCCGAGTGATACCCCTGGCCGGAGAATGCGACCGAATCGCGGGAGGTGGGATCCCAGTCGATGCGAAAATCCATGCTGGCCGTATTCCAACCGTAAGCGGAGACGGCTCCGGCCGCCGAGCTGAGGTGTTCATGGCCGGACTCGCGCGCTCCCATCCGGTAGGATGCTTTCGAACCCATCCGTCCGCCGTAGCGCACGCGGTTGTTGGTTTCCATCTCCGTGCCGGCCTCGGTCGAGAGAAGGCCGCCCTGGGTATCCCCGGCCGGCTTAGTGATGATGTTGATAACGCCGTTGAAGGCGTTGACTCCCCACATGGCGGCGCTCGGGCCGCGAATCACTTCGATTCGATCGATGTCGTCCAGCGGCATCTCCTGCATGCTCCAGTAAACGCCGGACGACACCTCGGCATATACGCGCCGCCCGTCCACCAGCACCAGCAGCTTTTTGGCGAAATCTTCATTGAAGCCGCGGATGCTGATGCCCCAAATGCCCGTTTCGATGCGCGCGACCTGAACGCCCGGCGCCAGGCGCAGCACTTCGGGCAGCGAATGTAACCCAGACCGGCGAATATCTTCGGAGGTAATCACGAACACCGCGGCAGCCGTGGTCCTCAGGGACTGGGGTCTGCGCGCCGCCGTAGTGACCTTGATATTCAGTAACTCTTCGATGCTGAGATCCGACAAGTCTTTGGCCGTCTGGCCAGCGCACAGCGGCAAAAGCGCCAGTAGCGTTGCTCGAACCAGGATCCTGCGAGAATGCGTG
>DATIRX010000029.1:0-13219 GCA_035469225.1 Bryobacteraceae bacterium | reverse complement strand
CAGATGGAGTTCGCCTGCATCGAAGGCAACCAGGACGTGCAGCATTACACCGAGGACAAGGGCGGCAAGGCCAAGAACGTTGGGGCGCGGACGCAGTAATAGACTAGAGTGATGAGACTCTGGGCATGCCTCTTGGTCGCGGCAGGATGGGCCGCGGGACAAACGCCTTACAAAGCCCCGCGCACCGCTGAGGGCAAACCCGATCTCTCGGGCATCTGGTTCACGGAGGCCTTTGCGGCTGCCTGGGATATCGAGGAACATCCCACGGTGCCCAACGTTGTCGGAGGGCCCAGCATCATCATCGACCCTCCCGACAAAAAAATTCCCTACCAGGCCTGGGCTCCGGCCAAACGCAAAGACCTGATCGAGAACCATGCCTTCGACGACCCGCAGGCGCACTGCTATCCATCCGGCATCCCGCGCGTGGCCTACGCTCCGTTCGGATTTGAGATTACGCAGGCTCCCGGGCTGGTGGTGATGATGCCCGAGAATTTTCACATGTATCGCATGATCCCGACCAATGACACCAGCCCGCGGCTGCCCGCCAGCATGAAGCTGTTCAACGGCGAATCGCGCGGCCGATGGGAAGGCGAGACTCTGGTGGTGGACGTCACCAACCAGAACGGCAGGACGTGGCTCGACATGGCTGCCAACTTCACCACGGACACCCTGCACGTGGTGGAACGGTTCACGCGCATCGCCGACGGGACCCTGCATTACGAAGCGACGCTGGACGATCCGGCGCTGTACACCCGGCCCTGGACCATGGCCTTCAACATCCGTCGCGAAACCAAGCCGGGCTATGAGATGCTGGAATTCGCGTGCTGGGAAGGCGAGCGCGACCTGGTGCACTACACCAAAGAAGACGGCGGTCCTCAGGGAGGGAAAAAGTAATGAATCGGCGATCATTTCTGCAGTACGGAACTGCCGCGAGTTTCTTCACCGGCGCTTTGTCGCGGTCGTTGGGAGCCGAGCCAAAATCCGGCGCGACGGTCGAGACCTCCACGGGAAAAATTCGCGGGTTGATGATCGACAAGGTGAACGCCTTCAAAGGCATTCCCTACGGCGGGTCCACCGCCGGCAACCGGCGCTTTATGCCGCCGGTGAAGCCTGAAGCCTGGACCGGAATCAAGGACACTGTCGAGTGGGGTCCGGAAGCTCCGCAGGTCAGCCCGCATACCGAAATTCCCGAAGTGCGCGCGACGATTCCGGCAACCGGAATGAGCGAGGATTGCCTGCGCCTGAACGTCTGGTCGAACGGCTTGGGCCGCAATGACAAGCGTCCGGTGATGGTCTGGCTGCACGGCGGCGGATTCACCAGCGGCAACGGCAGCTACACGATTTATGACGGCGCGAATCTAGCACGCAAGCGCGACGTGGTCTCCGTCACCATCAACCACCGCCTGAATTCGTTCGGTTTTCTGCACCTGCCCGAGATCGGCGGTGCGAAATTCGCCCAGGCATCGAACGCGGGGATGTTGGACGCGATTGCCGCGCTTCAATGGGTCCACGACAACATCGCGAATTTCGGCGGCGATCCGAACAACGTCACCATCTTCGGGCAATCCGGCGGCGCGGGCAAGGTCAGCACGCTGCTGGCGATGCCGGGAGCCAAGGGCCTGTTCCACCGGGCGATCATCCAGAGCGGCTCTAATTTGAAGGGCGTGCCGGCGGACGACGCCACTAAATCCGCACGAGCGTTGATGGCCAAGCTCAACGTGAAGACCGCGGAGGACCTGCAGAAGGTGCCTATGGATCAACTGATCGCGGCCACTACCGCGACGCAGGGCCTGCGCCTTGCGCCCGTACTGGACGGCCACACGCTGCCGCGCGATCCGTTCTCTCCGGACGCTCCCGCGATATCAGCCGACGTTCCGCTGCTGATCGGAAGCACGGAAACCGAGGTGACTTTCTTCCCCGGCACGGGAATGGATCCCATCGATGATGCCGCGCTGCTGGCGCGCGTTAAGACCGCGGCGCGCGCCGATGACGCCCAGGCGAAGCACCTGATCGATCTCTACCGCAAGGGCCGCCCGGGCGTATCGAATATCGATGTCGCGCTGATCGTCGAATCCGATACGCGCGTGCGCACGGGCATCGCGACGGTAGCGGAACTCAAGGCCGCGAAACCTGCGCCCGTCTACCTGTACTACTTCACCTGGCGATCGCCCGTGCGTGACGGCAAGCTGAAAGCCTTCCACACGCTGGAGATTCCGTTCGTCACCGAAAACGTGGACAACGGCACGTCCATGACCGGAACGGGCCAGGATCGCTACGCCTTGCAGGATAAGATGAGCGCGGCCTGGGCGGCTTTCGCGCGGACTGGGAATCCCAACCATAAGGGTCTGCCCAACTGGCCGAAGTTCAACCCCGCGCAGCGCGCCACCATGATCTTCAACAACGAATGCAAGGTGGCTAATGATCCGAACGGGGAGGAGCGGAAGGCACTGGCGGCTCTCCGGCAGGCGTAGCGGTCAATCTCCGGCCATCCGGAAATTCGACCGTAAAGCACTTCTGCGTGAACGCGGCCGGGTCCTTGGCGGGGGCACCGATACAACGGATCTGGTCCCCGGCCTTCAGGCTGTCCTTGGTCCAGCCGTAGCGGCGCAGCAGGTTCAGAGCTTCGATTTCCAGGCGCCAGTTGGTACCTGCTGAGTCCAGTTCGATGTAGGAATGCGGATTGGCCCAGTAGAACTTGGTCACCACGCCGCCGACGGTGGACGATCGGGTCATGTCGAATTGCGCGGTGGAGTGATGCGCCAGCATCGGTGCGGCGCACGCGATCAAAATGACAAGGCGCTTCACGGTTTCATTCTACCGGCAGCCGGATCATGGTCTGTTGCGGCGACGGATTCTCCGGGCTGCAGGAAAACGACAAACACTACGATCCGGCACGGATCGTCCATCTGAAGAATACGTTGGGCGCGGCTGTCAGTCCGAGGCGCAGCGGAAGCCGAGGTTGTAATCGGTATCGGTGGTCTCGAACCGCCTGCGGTAGGATGCGCGGACCAGCTCGGGATCGTCCCACCATCCGCCGCCGCGCAGCTCCTTGTACTCGGCTATGGAAGGGCCGGTCGGATTGATGTTTTCCTGGTTTAGCTGGACCCAGTAATACGTGTAAGTCCACTCCACCACGTTGCCCAGCATGTCATACAAACCGAATGCATTGGGCTTCTTGGTGCCCACGGGGTGGGTCGTAAAATTGCTGTTGTTCCAGTACCAGGCGATCTCATCGAGATTTCCATAGCGCGCCCCGGTGGTTCCGGCTCGAGCGGCGTATTCCCACTCGGCTGCACTGGGCAGGCGGCCGCCGATTTCGGAGCAGTATTGGTCCGCCTCATTCCAGCTGATCATCTCCACCGGGTGATCGTCTCCCACGAAGATGCTGGGGTTATATCCCATGATCTTTTCGAAAGCGGCCTGGGTGACTTCGGTCTGGCTCAGCCAGAACCCCCTTGTGAGCGTTGTTTTGCGCGGCGGATACTCGTCCTCAAAGCACTCATTGTCGCCGGGCGAGCATCCGGCGGTGAGATTTCCGGGAGGGATCCAGAGGTAGCGCAGGCCGTCTGTGGGATTCACTTTGGAATCGCCCAGCTTGGGGGCGGAAGAGATTTTTTCGCTCAACGTGATGGGGCGTTGGAACGCCAAAAGGGTCGATTGCACCGCCAGGGCGAACACCATGCATGCCAGCACTACTCGCACAAAAATCATGCTCCTCAAGTTGCACTCTACCATAGGGTTCCGCGGGGCGATAATCCCCGAAAGGCGGTAGGTTGCATCGTTCCAGCGGGCGCAACTATACTGAATTGGTTGCCGTTACCTTCCTGGGCGGCCCCCGATAGTTCACGTTCACTGAGGAGAGTTCCATGAAGATCATCCGTTCCCGAACAGGCGCCATGTTGTTGTGTGCCGGCGCACTCGGTTTGATCGCGCTGTCCGTTTCCATTCCCACCAACGCTCAGCAGGCCAAGCAGGCCAAGGCCGGTGCATCGCGGTACGTGAGCCCTCCCGGATACATCACGGGCGTGGTGCAGGGCGAAAAGGGTCCGGAAGCCGGCGTGTGGGTGATCGCGGAGACCAAGGATCTGCAGACGGGCTTCATCAAGACGGTCGTCACCAACGACCAGGGCCGCTTCATGCTGCCGGAACTGCCGGGCGCCAATTACAAGGTTTGGGTGCGAGGCTACGGGCTGGTGGATTCGACGCCGGTGGATGCAAAGCCCTCGGCCACGGCGCTGACGCTGAAGGTCACTTCGGCCAAGACTCCGGCGGAAGCGGCGAAAGTTTATCCCGGCGATTACTGGCTGTCGATGCTGGCTCCTCCACCTCCCAGCGCCTTTCCGCAAACCGCCCAGGCGGCCGCGCGGATGGTGGATCAGGACCACTGGATTGATCAGCTGAAGAAGGGCTGCAACTTCTGCCATCAGCTCGGAAATCCGCTGACCCGCGACGTGCAGCACGTGTTCGCCGCCAAGCCGGATCTGGTGAAGACGCATCTGGACGCCTGGGAATGGCGTCTGGGCGTGGGCGTACGCGGGACCAACATGTACGGCACCATGAACGGAATGGGCAAAGATATCACCCTGAAAGCCCTGGCGGACTGGACCGAATCCATTGAAAAGGGCGCTCTTCCGCCGGTGCCCCCGCGTCCTTCCGGAATCGAGCGCAACATCGTCTCCACGCAATGGGATGTGGGCGATGATCATTCCTTCATGCACGATGAGATCTCGACCGATAAGAATCACCCGAATCTCAACGGCGGCGGTCCGGTCTACGCCGTGAACGCCGGACATGGAGCGCTGGTCGTATTGGACCAGGCCGATAATAACCAGTTTTCGATGGACATTCCGACCCGGGATTCCAAGGACAAGGTTCCCTCGCGTTTCCCGGCTCCCAATCGCCCGTCCTTCTTCTGGGGCAATGAGCACCTGTGGTCGAATCCTCCGTACAATCCGGCGGATCCTCATAATCCGATGATGGACAGCAAGGGCAGGGTCTGGATCACCTCGAAGATTCGCGGCAACCAGGAGCCGGCGTGGTGCAGCGATCCGAGCAACAAGTATGCCGAATGGTTCCCGCGCCGCAATAGCGCCCGGCAGGCCTCGGTCTACGATCCGAAGACCAAGAAATTCAGCCTGATTGAAACCTGCTATGCCACGCACCATGTGGTGATCGACAACGATCCGGATGAGACCGTGTACTTCAACGAGCTGAGCGGTCCTGTTTTCGGATGGATCGATTCCAAGGTCTATGACCAGACCATGGCCGCCACGAACGGGGACGAGAGCAAATCCGAGCAGGCCGCTGTGGGCTGGTGCGAACAGACGGTAGACACCAACGGCGACGGAAAAATCACCCGGCCCTGGAACGTCATCGGGCGGGGCGCGGATCTGGCGGCTCTGTACGGAACCGATACGGCGGGTGCAGCTCCGGCAGCCGGACGAGCGGGTAAAGACGGCAAAGGCAAAGGCGCTGCGGCTCCCTTCGATCCGAAGCTCGACACGCTGGTCAGTTTCTCGCTGTACTCGGTGATGCCGAGCCCGGTGGACGATTCCGTGTGGGGCGTGGCCGAAGATTTCCCGGGATATCTGATCCGGCTGCAGCGCGGCGCCAATCCGCCGGTCAGCTGCAAGACGCAGGTCTTCAAGGTTCCCTCGCCGGGCTATGACCCTCGTGGAATCGACGTCGACAGCAAGGGCGTGGTGTGGACCGGTCTGGCGGCAACCAGCCACCTGGCCTCCTTCGATGTCAGGAAGTGCAAGAACCTGACCGGAACCATGCACGTGGATGGCAGCGATTGTCCGGAAGGCTGGACGCTTTACCAGACGCCGGGTCCCAAGCTAAAGGGCACCAATGTTCCAGCCGACTTCCACTACTTCAATTGGACGGATTCGCATAACATCATGCAGATGGGGCAAGACACCCCATTTTTGACGGGATCCAATTCCGATTCGCTGATCGGGCTGGATATGGCGAGCAAGAAGTGGACCTATTTCCGCATCCCTTATCCCCTGGGATTCTACGCGCGCGGAATGGACGGACGCATCGACGATGCCAACGCCGGCTGGAAGGGCCGCGCGCTGTACTCCAACTACGGCACCCACTTCGTGTGGCATATCGAAGGCGGGAAGGGCGCCAAAGGTAAGGTCGTGAAGTTCCAGCTCCGGCCGGATCCGCTGGCCAGATAGAATCGGTTCGTTTACAGAACGCGGCTCGCGTCCGGCCAGGGCGCCAGCCGCGTTTTGTATTATTGCCCGCTCACCGACGCCCGGTGCGCGCGCGACTGAACCACGAGCGATAGCAAGTGGCCCTGCAGGGGTGGTGCTATCGGCCGCGGGAAGCGCCCGCGCTGGCGGCGACTGCCGATGAGCTCGACCCGGAGGATGGGGCTACGGCTCCGGTGCTGGCATTCGACGAAGGAGCCACCGACGCTCCAACGGACGAGGGCGCAGTGCCCTGCCATCCGGAATTGCCTGCGGAGTAGCCATAATCGGGCGTGGGCGGTGGGCGGAACGCGATCCAGACCGTCGAAGGGCTGTACCAGGAGAATCCATACGGGCTGTAGATGCGGCCCGAACGGGGCAGGAACGTGTACATACTCAGCCAGGGATCCCACGCCCACAAGCTGTTCGAATAGCTGTTGGCATTCACGCCGCGAGCGGCGGAGATGTTGGCGAGGGCCAGGCGGTAGCCGCGCTGCTCGCTCCAGAGATAGAGTTCATCCTTCGATTTGTTCTTGTTGAACTTGTCGGGCGTGAGGGAGGATCCCACCAAGATCGTGCGTCCGCCCTTGAGTTCGGTGGAATTGGATGCGTCCGAGACCTGGGCTTTCCCGTCGAAGGTGCGAATCTGCCCGGCATCGGCATTGAAGTGGTACAGACCGGTTTTCACCAGCTGAGTGGACGAATCGCCCATCTTCACCGCAATACGATTGTCTTTGAGGATCTCATCGACCTCCACCAGGGCCGATCCGCTCAGGATTTCCACCTGCGTATCGGTGAGCTTATTGGAAATCATCCGGAAGGATGAGTTTCGATCCATGCGCAGAAAAACACCGGGAGTCAGGAGGACTTCCGCATGCCCGGCTTCGGTGGAAAGAGTCTGGCCTACCTTGACGTCCGGGAAAATGGCTCCGTCCAGCTTCACCGGTGCGCCGGCCACCTGCACGCCGCCTTCGACGTAATTGATCATCCCGGAATGAGCGGAGATGACGGCCTGGGCCCAAGCCGCTGGAACGGCAAGTATGGACACGAAAACAACAGCGGCGCGCGGCATAAGCTTAGCTCCCCTTAATCTCAATTACCTGCCCTTTAGCGACGTGTGTCAAGGGGATGCGGTTGCAACGGAAAACGCCGCAACGTTCCAGGAATCTGGGTCGCGGGCGTTGCCCGAGGCTGCTGGTTGCCCACGTTACCCGCTCCGATGGGGATCTGGGCTTCGCTGGTATACGAATCCGGGAGGGAAATATCGACATAGACGTCGCCGGGGGCGACATCGGAGGGGATGGTCAGATTGATGATGTAGACGCCGGGAAACCCGGGAGCCAGTCCGGCGAACAGGATCTTCGCTTCCTCGCCATGCACCAGCATCACGGGCTGGTGGACGGCCCGGCTTAGCGGATCGATCGGCGGCGCTACGCCGTCGGAAACGGGAGGATTCACATCGCCCAGGCCCGCCACCCAGAGCGTGATCGTTTCCCCAGGACGGGCCGGATCCTGGGGCGTGACCAAGGGGGCGGTGTTGCCTCGAATGTGCTGCGCGATCGCACGGCTGACACCTCCCGGGGGGTTGGTATAGATTCCCGGCGTGCCGTCTTTCACCCGAACCGTCCTGACAGCCGAAGCGACGCCGTTGTTGATCACCTGGATGGAGGCGATGGATTCTGTGGTGGCAAACGGCACAATCGCCAGGACCACATCGGAGCGCACGAAATAGATCGATGCTAGCCGGCCATTGACCAGTACCTGCACTCCGCCCAGGTTGTAGCTCAGCCGGTCATCTTGCAGGGTTGTCGAAGAAAGCCCCGACCCGTAGAGGGCAATAAACCCGTTCCGGGAAACTCCCGCGGTAAACGGCGCCGAGCTGGCGGCATTGGCGACGCCGGCGGGGCTCAGGTACGTTCCGGAGCCGGTGAAATCGGGAGCTCGCAGCGCCACATTGATTCCCAGATGAGCGCCGATTCCGTAACCGATCCGAAGCGCGCCGGCCGCGCCTACGACATGGTGAAACGCGAGGAAATCATTATGGGTTCCATCGGGCGCGATCGAAAACGTGTCCGAATAGGTGTAGTCGAAGGGCGCGAAGTTCGTACTGGTGTCCAGGCTCGTAAGAATGCGCTGATGCCCGACGATGGTTCCGGAGCCAGCCGAAAAAGCTCCATAATAGGTCGCCAGCGTCCCGAATCCCTTGGACGGGGTCACATCGGCACCAGCCTGGTAGTACAGGCCATTGAGGGCATCGGGAGGTGCGCTGCCGGCGAACGGACGTACGCCTACAATCATGTCGAATCCGTTAGGGGAGCCGCCAAAGAAGAAATTTCCGTCGGAGGTGAGATAGCACAGAGCATTTCCCGAGATGAGAGTTCCCGATCCTCCGAAGCCAAGCGTGAGGGCTCCACTCGCGCCCGAGTACACCGCGTTGGAAACGGTCTGTGAGATGGTTGCCCCACTCGCGCCGATATAGCCCGTGAGGTTCACCGTCCCCAGGCTGCCCTGGCCGTTGGGATTCAGGGGAAAGAACATGTCGCGCGCCTCGCTGGCATTGCCGCTGGGGAAATTCGCGGCCACGGCCCGGTAGCTTCCGTTGAAGCTCGCATTGGTGGGCGCGGAAGAAGGCGCCAGGGCGGCAATGAAGAGGTTATTGATTCCGTCGTCGGTGGTGCTGCCGATGAAAACGCCTTGGGAAACGGTGCCCCAGACCGGGGGCTTTTCTGCGAGATTGCGCCGGATCGGATCATCCATGAATCCCATGCCGCTGGCCGAGATCCGGTACGCGCCGTCTGGAACCGAGAAGGACTGTACGAACCCGACAGCCGAGTCGAACACCGAGGAAGTCAGTCGATAGCCGCCGCTGCCGTCGAACACGATGGTGCCGTAGATGGCGACCCGATGCAGATCGGTTTTGTCCCGCCACATGACTTCGCGGAAGTTGTACGTCCCGTTCAGCAGGCCGTTTCCGCTCGAGTCCCACGAGACTGCGTCCACCGCCAGCGCCGGAACGATCGCGGCCGCCATCAGGATGGCCAGGCATGCCAATCGTGCGGTTTTCATCAGGCTCTTGGACGCTGCGCGCGAGGGGAGGGTTAACAAATTTCAGGATAGCGCGATCATTTCAGTGCGCCGTCGAGAATCCAGAGATCCGCCTGGCTGGTGGCCGTGCCCACGGCCACGCTCTTTCCATCCGGCGCCAGACTGATACGGATGCTGCCGGTGTAGGCGCTCTCGGTTAATTGGAGCGGTTGGAAGCCGATGTGGTACTCGGCCAGTGTCCGCACCGTGCCGGTGGCAACGTCGAGAGCACTGAGAGCCGGAGGATTTCCATTGTAGGCCAGACCGTAAATCGTTTTGCTGTCCTTGGACCATGCCAGCGCCTGGTTATTGAGAGACGGAAACGTACGCATGTCTTTCCCGTCCGGGGAAACCATCGTAATGCCCATAAACGTAGCGACGGCGATCCACTTGTTGGAAGGCGACCACTCCGGCCCGTTCAATCCTGGAATACTGAGAAGCTCGGCGGGCGGGCGGTCGGAGCCGACGGCCACGATGGCCACGGGCGTGGAGCCGTCCGGCTTGATCCACAGGAAGGCGATCTTGGTTCCATCCGGCGACCAGGTGGGCGCGTAGCCATCCGCGACAATGGTGGGCGTGCCGCCGGCCGCGGGGGAAATCGCCAGGCTGCGCCGCCGGCCGCCGCCTGCCAGCACCGCGGTATAGGCGATGCGGGAACCATCCGGAGAGAACACCGGACTGACCAGGGCCTCAAGCGTCGGAAATTCCTTGGCCGTGACCACGGGCCGGTCCCAGTTGCCTTCTTTGCTGCGCACCCATAGCTCGTCCGAGCCGTTCCGCCGCGTGACGTAAGCGAACTGATCGCCGGAAGGCGACCAGGCGGGCGCAAATTCGGGCAAGCTGGTGGCGAGCAGCGTGCGCGGCGCGGAACCGTCCAGTGGAAGCTCGACGATGTCCCGGTCCAGTTGCAGCTTGGTGAACAGCAGGCGCTTGCCATCGGGGGAGACCGAAGGCGTGGTCTGCCCGCCATTGGGATCCGCCAGCAGCCGGGATAAGGTTTCGTTCCGCGTGTCGGCCAGCCACAGGGTTGCGCCGGAAGCAGGAGCCGGATTTCCCGCCAGCACCAGGCGCTGGCTATCGGGCATCCAGGATGCGGCCGGGGGCCGGTTCCATGGAATTTTCTCGAAGATCCGGCGCGGCTGGCCGCTGCCGGCCGGAAAGGGCAGCAGCCACAACTCGGCGCCGCCGTCGGTGTACATCGATAAATAGAGCAGTCTGCCGTCGGGCGAGAAGCGTATGAATACAGGAACGAATGGTGTGCGCACGGAGGGACCCTGGGCATACTCCACCGGCGGCGCGCCGGGCGGCGAGGAAACCCACACGGAATATCGCTGACCGCCGCCATCATCGGAACGGCTGCCCCTCCAGAGCGCGAGAATCTTGCCGTCGCGCGATACATGAAATGCGGTGGCATTGTTCAGGACGCGTTCCGGCTGGCCTCCCGCGCGGCTCACGGCGAATACGCCGCCAGCTCCCAGGAAGAAGATGCGCGTCCCATCGGAGGACCAGACCGGTGGAGCCTGAGAAGCGGTGGCCGCAAGCTGCGTGGGCGCGGGCGTATCGAGGGATTGCACCATGAGATGCGTGCCGGCGACGGCTCCCTGGGTTGCTCCTTGCGACGATTGCTGCACGAACGCAACGCTTTCGCCATCCGGCGACCAGACGCCCGAGAACTCCTGATCTTCGGAGAAGGCGAAGGGTTGGAAGCGGTAGGAGGCGAGCTGGGATGAGGCAGACGGGCGGGCCCAGAACAGCGCGAACGCGACGGCTCCCGTGACGCTCAGCACGGCCAGGGACGGCCACAGCCAGTTGCGCCGGGGCGTCTCAGCGGGCTGGGTAACGGCATGCCTGGAGGAAGCGCTGAGGCCGCCGAAGGAACGCAGATCAAAGGCCAAATCGCGCGCCGATTGATAACGCTGAGCCGGTTTCTTCTCCAGGCAGCGCTTGATGATGCGCCGGAGTCCATCCGGCACCTGCGCGGGCAACTCATCGGGATCCTCGGTGACGATGGCGTGCATCACCTCCACGGCGGATTCCGCCTGGAATGCCGGACGTCCCGCCAGCAACTCGTAGAGGACTGTACCCAGGCTGAAAATATCGGAGCGGTAATCGGACTCCTGGCCGCGGACCTGCTCCGGCGACATATACCCGGGGGTTCCCGTGGGCGAACCGGGATTGGTCAAAGTGCTGCGGTGTTCCGGATCCTGGTGGGCCGTAGCCGGTGTCACGATCTTGGCCAGGCCGAAGTCCAGAATCTTCGTCCGGCCGTCGGGCGTGAGCAGGATGTTTTCCGGCTTCAGATCGCGATGGCTGATACCGGTTTCATGGGCGGCCGCCAGGGCTTCGGCGATCTGCGCGCCCACGTCGATCACCTGCAGCATGGTGAGCTCGACTTTGCGCAGGGTTTCGCCTTCGATCAGTTCGGTGACCATCCAGCCGTCGCCGACATCGTAGATGCTGATAATCCCGGGATGGTTGAGGGCCGCGATGGCTCGCGCTTCCTGCTCGAAACGCTGCTTGCGCATCGGATCGGCGCTGTATTCGGGAGGGAGCAGTTTCACCGCCACGTCCCGGTTCAGGCGCGGATCGCGGGCGCGAAAGACCTGACCCATGCCGCCGGAGCCGAGCGGCCCGATAATCTCGTACGGGCCGACTTTCTGAGGCGGCGTCGGGGCCATGAGGTCTGATTGTACCTCGATCGCGTGCGTGGTTCAGCGAGGCGTATGACCCAGGTGGAAGCGCCGCACGTCCCGATTCGCGGGAGCGCCTGCAGGATGGTCTGCTTTGAAAAAGAATCTTCTCCAATCGTCAGATGCTGTGATAGGATTGGCCGATCATGACAAAATTCTTTGGCACATTTACTTTTTTTGTCTTTATATTCTTTGTCCTGGCGGGGGATGTTCATGCTCAGGAAATTCGCACCAATTTCGTAAGCGGGGACACACCACTGACTGCTCCCAGCAGCCGCGCCGCGGGAGAGATCGCGCGGGATTACCTGGTCTCCACCGCCGGCCAGATGAGCGTTTCTGCACAGGATCTGGACGGTCTTTTTGTAGCCAAGGAATACACTACGGCCCACAATGGCGTAACTCACCTGGTGCTCAAGCAGCAGTTTCAGGGTATTGAAGTATTTAACGCGGAATGGGTGACAAATGTGGATCGCGACGGCAGCATCGTGAGCGCCGGTGGAACGTTGTACGGGGCGCCGCCGGTGGCAACGTTTCCCGATTCGATCTCCTCGCAGCGCGCGGTGCGGGCGGCGGTCGCCGAGGTGAATCCCCGGCTGGCCAAGGAGTACGCGCCGTTCCTCAGCAGCAAGCCGGCGCGCCATGCCAACGCGGTGGCCTATGCCGCCGGCGATTTCGGAGGAGACATCGAAGGCCGGCTGGTTTGGTACGCCATGCGTGGTTCGCTGCAGCTCGCCTGGGTGATGACGGTGATCGACCAGGACGGCGTCAACTCCTATGACGTGGCCGTGGAAGAAGCCTCGGGTGCGATCATCGGCAAACAGGCCTTGACCTCCTTTTTCCAGTTCGTTCCGCCTTCTCCCAATGGACTGATCTACGACAAGGGATCGCCGCAGCCGACCCCGGCGGGAGTCGCGGTGAGCGCACCGCCGCCCTTTGTCGACCGGGTTCTGGTGCATCTTGCAGGCGATCCGGTGGCTTCGCCGCTCGGCTGGGTGGCCAACAACGAAACTGCGGGAAACAACGTGATCACAGGCGAGAACCTGCTGGGCCTGGGCTTCCTGCGGCCGGTCCCCACCAAGGCTCCGTCCGGCGATTTCCGTTTTCCGCTGTTCACTGGGCCGGGGGCGCCGGACCCGATCCTTTTCGCCGACGCAAGCAACGTCAATCTCTTTTACTGGGTGAACCGGGCGCATGACCTGCATTACCAGTTCGGCTTCGACGAAGCCGCCGGAAACTTCCAGA
>DATIRX010000028.1:0-2389 GCA_035469225.1 Bryobacteraceae bacterium | reverse complement strand
GGCGACTCCGTTCGGACCCTTCCCCGGATTCCAAGCCTTTCCGTTCTATGAAGGCTACTCCGCGAATTTTTTCGACGGCAGGCATTATGTGATGAAGGGCGGCTCGGCACGCACCGATCGCAGCATGCTGCGGCCGTCTTTCCGAAACTGGTTCCAGCCGCACTATCAATACGTGTATGCGGGATTCCGCTGCGCCGGCAAGTAAGGACGGTACTCATGCGAACAAGCACGATTGTAGAAAGAGCGGCGGGCGAATTCGCCACCGATATTCGAAACGGCCTGACTAAGCGGGGCCAGAAGGAGCTGCCGTCCAAGTATCTTTATGACACGCTCGGCTCGAAACTCTTCGAGGTGATCGCCGAGCTTCCCGAGTACGGCGTGACCCGCGCGGACGAACGTCTGATTCGCGGGCACGCGCGCGAAATTGTGGAACGCATCGAGGGCGACGTGATCCTGTGCGAGCTGGGAAGCGGAAGCGGAGCCAAGACCCGCTGGATTCTGGAAGCGCTCTCCCGCCGCCGCCATACCTACTATTTCCCCATTGAGATTTCTTCCGCGGCCCTGGCGGTATGCCGCCGCGAACTGTCCGACATCGATTCGGTGGGCATCGTCGGCCTGGAGCGCGAATACCTGGACGGGCTCCTGGAAGTGGCGGCCCGCCGCCGCGAAGGCCAGCGGATTCTGGTGCTCTTCCTCGGCAGCACCATCGGAAACTTCAGCCATCCCGCCGACGTGAGTTTTCTCCGCAACGTCCGCATGATGCTCCAACCCGGAGACGCCCTGCTGCTGGGAACAGATCTGGAGAAGTCGGTTTCGCAGCTTCTGCAGGCCTATGACGATCCACTGGGAGTAACGGCCGCATTCAACCTCAACCTGCTGGGCCGCATCAACCGCGAACTGGATGCGGATTTCGCACTGGACCAGTTCCGGCATTTGGCGCGGTTTAATTCCGACACGGGAAGCGTCGAGATGCATCTTCAGTCCCGGCTGCCGCAGACCGTGAACATCCAGGCGGCGGATCTTTCGGTCGCGTTCGAAGAGGGTGAGACCATCTGGACCGAGAACAGCCACAAGTATTCGCATGAAGAGATCGCGCGCCTGGCCGAGATGGGCGGATTCCGGTGCGAAGCGCAGTGGATCGATCACCAGTGGCCGTTTGCGGAGAGCCTCTTCGTGGTAGTTTGAGACCACGATGGCTCTGGTAGAGTTTCGAGGCGTTTCCTACGAAATCGCGGGGAAGCCGATCCTCTCGGACGTCAGCCTTCGGGTCGAGCCCGGCGAAACCCTGGTGCTTCTGGGCCGCAGCGGCTCGGGCAAGACGACTGCGCTCAAGATGATCAACGGCATGCTGTTTCCCACCAGGGGACAGGTGGTGGTGGACGGCAAACCGACTACCGAATGGGATCCGATCCGGCTGCGGCGCCGCATGGGATACGTGATCCAGGAAGTCGGACTGTTTCCGCATTTCACGGTGCGCGATAACATCGGCCTGGTGCCCAAACTGGAAGGCTGGACCCCAGGCGATATCGACAGCCGCGTGGACCTGCTGCTGGAGAGAATCGGGATGCCGCCCGCGGAGTTCCGAACGCGCTATCCACGGCAGCTTTCCGGCGGGCAGCGCCAGCGGGTCGGCGTGGCGCGGGCGCTCGCGGCCGATCCGCCCGTGCTTCTGTTTGACGAACCGTTCGGCGCGCTCGATCCGGTCACACGCCTGGAGCTGCAGCAGCAGTTTCTATCGCTCCAGCGCGATTTCAAGAAAACCTCCATTTTCGTTACGCACGATATTCGCGAAGCCATGCACCTGGGAAGTAACATTGCGTTGTTAGCGGGCGGGCGGCTGGATTTCGTCGCTCCTCCGCGGGAATTTCGAAGTGCGGTGAGCCCGGAAGCGCGCGCCTTTCTGGCGTGCCTCGAGAACTGATCCATGCGGCCGGACCTATTGGCGGAAATCTTTCGCCTGACCGCCGATCACCTGTTACTGGTGGTGAACGCGATGGTGGTCGCGATCGCCATTGGCGTCCCGCTCGGGATTCTGTTGACGCGTCGCCCGAATGCCCGTCCATGGCTGCTGGGATTCGCAAATATTATGCAGACGATCCCCAGCCTGGCTTTGCTCGGCTTTCTGATTCCGATCCCGTTCATCGGGGGAATCGGCAAGCGCACCGCGATTGTGGCGCTGGTGCTGTATGCGCTGCTGCCGATCCTGCGCAATACATTTGTCGGGATCCTGGGCGTGGAAGCGGCGGTATGCGAATCCGCGGTGGCCATGGGAATGACGGATGGCCAATTGCTGCGCCAGGTCCAGCTACCGCTTGCTGCGCCGACCATCATGGCCGGGATCCGCGTCGCGACTGTGACCACCATCGGCACGGCCACCATCGCGGCGATC
>DATIRX010000027.1:0-5566 GCA_035469225.1 Bryobacteraceae bacterium | reverse complement strand
GCTTGCCGCACTTTTCGCAGATCTGGTCGGTGGGCTCCTCCATGCGCTTGATGTCGGTCATGTGGCGCTCGGCGTGTTTCAGGTCTTTCTGAAACCGCTCGTAGAACTCGCTCATGGCCACGCGCCAGTCCAGTTTGCCGTCTTCGATGTCGTCCAGCTCGGCTTCCATGCGAGCCGTGTAGGTGACGTCGAACAGGTCATCGAAACTTTCGAGCAGAAGATCGGTGACCACCATGCCGAGCTCGGTGGGAGCGAACTTGCCGCCGTCCTTACGAACGTATTCACGCTCCTGGATGGTGGATAAGATCGACGCGTACGTGGACGGGCGGCCCACGCCCTTGGCTTCGAGTTCCTTCACCAGCGTCGCTTCCGTAAAACGCGGCGGCGGCTCGGTGAAATGCTGCTCCGGCTCGATGGAGCGGAACTTCAGGATCTCGCCGGGCGTGACGGCCGGGAGCTTGTTCTTCAGCTCTTCGTCGTCCTCGTCCTTTTCGTCTTTACCTTCCTGGTAGACCTTCAGGAATCCGTCGAACTTGGGAACGCTTCCGGTGGCGCGGAACAGGTACTCGGCGCCGTCCTTGCCCTTGGCATCCACGTCGATAGTGGTCTGGTCGAACACCGCCGGGGTCATCTGCGATGCCACGAACCGCATCCAGATCAGCCGGTACAGCTTCATTTCGTCCTCGGCCAGAAACTTCTCGACGCTCTCCGGCGTGCGCATGGCCGAAGTCGGACGCACGGCCTCGTGCGCATCCTGCGCATCTTTCTTGCCCTTGTAGACATTGGGCGCCGCGGGACGATACTCGGCCCCCCAACGCTCGGTAATCATGGCGCGGACTTCGTCCAGGGCGTCATTCGACACGCGCACCGAGTCGGTACGCATGTAGGTGATCAGGCCCGTCGCGCCTTCTTCCTTGCTCAGCTCGACGCCTTCGTACAGCTTCTGCGCCAGCATCATGGTGCGCTTCACGCTAAAGCGAAGCTTGCGCGCGGCTTCCTGCTGCAAGGTGGATGTAATAAAGGGAGGCACCGGATTGCGGCGCTTCTCCTTATTGACCACCGAGCGGACGACGTAATCCACGCCATCCACCGCGGCGACAATGGCCTGCGCCGAGGCTTGGTTGGGGATTTCGACGTTTTCGTTATTTTTCTTGGCCAGGTGCGCGGTGAGCTGCGGAGGCTTCTTGGCCGCCAGATGGGCGTCGATGGTCCAGTATTCCCTGGTAATGAACGCCTTGATTTCACGCTCGCGGTCGACAATCAGCCGCAACGCAACCGTCTGCACGCGGCCCGCGGACAGACCGCGCCGAACTTTGTCCCACAGCAGCGGAGAGATCTTGTAGCCCACCAGCCGGTCGAGCACGCGCCGGGCCTGCTGGGCATCCACCAGGTGCAGATTCACCGCGGCCGGAGTCTCGAAGGCTTTCTCGATGGCTTTCTTGGTGATCTCGTTAAACATCACCCGGAAGAACTTGGGGCCGTTCTTGGGCGTCTTCAGCTCTTCCTGCAGGTGATAACAAATGGCCTCGCCTTCGCGGTCAGGGTCAGCGGCCAGGTACACGGTGTCAGAGCCTTTGGCGGCCGTCTTGAGTTCCGCGATCAGCTTCTTCTTGCCTTCGATGACTTCATAAACAGGAGTGAAGTCGTTGTCCACATCGACGGACAAATTCTTCTTGGGTAGATCCTTGACGTGGCCCAGCGAGGCCTTGACCGTAAAGTTCTTCCCCAGGTACTTGCCGATGGTTTTCGCCTTCGCCGGAGACTCGACGATGACGAGATTCTTTGCCATAGATTAAGCGCGTTACCCTTCTAACACACGTTGCTTCACACTTCGGCCGCGAACAACCGAAATCTTACCATGATCGTGCGCCGATTCCCGGGCCGGTTCCCTAAGCGATGCAGGTGGAAGCTCGTAACTTCAATCAGCCCAGACCTTTAGGAAGCTCTTCCCAGGAAGCTGCCGGACCAGGCCGGCCAATTCGAGTTCGAATAAGGCGGCTATAATCTCTGACGCCGAGGTGCCGCCGAGCGCTTCCACCAGAGTATCGAGGGATACGGGGGCGTCCGGTTTCAGGTGCCCAAGAACGGTCCGGCTGGTTCCTTCCGGCCCGTACGGTAATGATGATTGCAGCGGATCTTTCGATTCACCGCTATTATCGTCCTGTAGATTCAATCGGTTACGGCATTGCGCCGCCAGCCTGCGGCGGTCGTCGGCCTTCAGTTCCACCACCACGTCATTCCATTCCTGGACCAGTTTTGCACCCTGCTTGATGAGCAGATTGGGACCCCAGCTCATCTTCGAGGTGATGTTTCCGGGCACGGCAAACACCTCGCGATTCTGCTCGGCAGCCAGCTTGGCCGTGATGGCCGAACCGGAATACTGACCGCCTTCGACTACCAGAACGCCGAGGCTCATCCCGCTGATAACCCGATTTCGTATGGGGAAATTCTGGGGATAAGGCGGCATCGCCATCGGGAACTCCGAAACGATCAACCCGTCCCGGGAGATCTGCTCGGCCAGCTTGCGATTCTCCGAGGGATAGATCTCGTCCACGCCGCAGCCGAATACCGCAATGGTGCCCGCACCGGACTCCCGTCCGGCCTCCAGCGCTGCGCGGTGGGCCGCCGTATCGATGCCGCGGGCCATCCCGCTGGCGATGGTCAACCCGGCGCAGGTCAGATCCTTTGCGAGCCGGGCTGCCACGGTGGTGCCGTACGCGGTGGGGCGGCGCGTTCCGACGATTCCGATGGCCAGCTCCTGCAGCAGTTCCACACGTCCGCGCGCGAACAGCAGCGGCGGAGGGTCGAAGATTTCCTTGAGCCTGGGCGGATAGCGCGGATCGGTGAAAGCGACCGCGACGGCCCCGGCCTCGGCCAGCTTCTGCTGCTGGGTGACCGCGTCCTCGAAGGCGCACCCGCTCGCAATACTTTGAGCCAATCCGCTCGATACGCCCGCCGCCTCCAGCTCCGAGCGGGAAGCGCGAAACACAGCCTCGGGAGTCTGGAACGTCTCGATCAGCTGGACGGCCGTGCGGGTTCCCAGGCCGGGGGTCATGCGCAGCGCCAGCCAGTGCAGGTCGGTCTCGCGGGTTGTTAAGGAGGGTGCGGTCACCTAGATTTGTGGCTTCAGCCCTGCTGAATTCTCATGAGCCGATACGGATCGGGTACGCTGAGAGTTATGTCTCAACCGTCTTCTCAACCAACCTACGATGATGCCAACCTGCTCCTGCGCCTTTATGAATTGCGCAGGGAATCCAAGATGCGCGATGCCCGCAACTGGTTTTTCGGAAATTTCCGCTGTAAGAGCATGGCGGAATTCAGCCAGCTTTGCCCTCCCGGCTCCGACACGAACGCCTACTACCGGCAGTGCACCAGCTACTGGGACATGGCCGCATCCTTCGTCAACTCGGGCGTGCTGAACGCCGAGCTGTTCTTCTCCAATGCCCGGGAAGTCCTGTTCGTATGGGAGCGCGTGAAGCCGGTCATCGGAGAGGTCCGCGCCGCTTTTAAAGATCCGAATTACCTGGGCAATCTGGAAAAAGCCGGGAAAGCCTGCGCGGAGTGGGTCTCCAAGACCAGCGGCGAAGAAGCCTACAAGGCGTTCACCGCCCGCGTGGGGTAAATCGCGAAATGCGGTGCGAGCCGGACCACTTCGGCGATCAGGATCTATCCCTGATCTACATTGCCAAGAAGCTCAAGGAAGCCCTGGGCATAGAAACGCTGCTGACCGATGCCGGGCTCGATTACCTGGTCGAGCCCGACAAGTACATGGGCGGGATCATCTTTCGGGCGGAACGCGTGGGAGCCTTCTTCTACGTAGCGCCCGCCGACGAGGGTGCGGCCAGGGATACGCTGACGCGCAACGGATTTCAGCCCTACGCAGCCGGGTAATTTACGGCGCGGGTACCGGCGTTTGCACCGCCGGATCCGCGACCGGGATGGTCACGATATTACTGGTGTAGATATTCTGAGAGATGGTGAGCTGGGTCAGAGGGCTGGCCGGAGTTCCCAATCCAAGCGACAGTCTCACTTCATAAATTCCCACCATGCCCGGGGCCAGATTGGCCGAGATGACGTTAGCCGTGGATCCGCCCGCCAGCGAGGAGACAAACTGCTGCCGGTCATGCAGAGCCGGGTCATTCAGAGCAGGCCCCTTGTACTTCGCGCCGGTATCTTCCGCCAGCCGGGCGGCGTCGGGCCCTACCGTTCCCACGCCGGTTGCGTAGACCAGGATGGTCTCACCGGGGACCGCGGGATTCGCTTGGGTGACCGGGCTGCCGGCGCGGTTGGCGCAGCACAAGGTGTTGCTCAGGTTGGTCAGAATCAGGGAGAGGTTCATGTTGTCACCCATGTCCGTGGTGGCGCCAAAGGTGATGCCGTTGCCGGCCGGTCCGGCGACTTTGGCGCGCAGCTGAAGCCGGTTGAAAGCTGCGACGGGCACGGCGACCACTTCTTCTTCAGGATTCGCATTGATCAGCGCCACCAGCGCGTCACGCACCGTGGCCAGAGTGTCGCCGGCTTGTACCGTGTACGTATACGACCGGTCACCAATGGTGATGGTGCCTGTGTCGCCGGCCTCGATGTTGCCATCCACCGTGATCGTACCGGTGGCGAAACTGGAGGTATGATACGCAACCGCCACGCGCGGCTCCTCGCCCTCAAAGGCGAAGATTCCCGGATTGGACTGGTCGAGAGGGACGGCGATCGCGGTGCTGGCCACCACACGCCCGTCGCTATGCTGGATGCGAACGTAGCAACTGATATTGTTCGAGTCCAGGAACTCAAAGGGCATCTGTCCATTGATCTGGGTAGGAGATACAAACAGCAAGGGAGACCGGTTCCCGTCGCAGTACAACTGGACGCCACCCAGATCGAGCGGCAGATGATCCTGGCTCAGATCGGCCGAGGCCGTGACATCGGCCAGGTCGTGTCCGAGCAGAGTGATCAGCGTGCCGGGCGCGATGATGGCGGCATTCTCGCCGCCCCTGAGGTTTGCGCCGCTGGCCGTGATGGTGAAGGTCGCGTTATCCGATCCGCTCACGGCCAAACCAATGTCGTTGCCGTCGGTTCCGGGCTTGCGCGCAATCAGCTTGACGGTCTGCAAAATCGGCTCGAATACCGCGAAGACCGCCGGATCGCCATCGCCCGAATTGATGGCGGCCGCCAGCCCGATCATGGACTTTTCCAGGCTGGCGTCTTTCACCATGGTGTAATCGTGTTCCACGGCCTTGCCGTCCGTCCCGGTGACGGTCACCTTCACGATGTCGCCGGCCGTGACGGTTCCACCCAGAGTGAGCGAACCTAATGCGAAGATCTCCCGGCTGGCGGCGTTGCGCACTCCGTTGATCGGAACCAGGAACTCTCCGGGAGTGAACACCAGCACACGGCGGTTGGCGGGATCGGTGACATACAGATTCGTCCCGTCCCAAGCCAGCCCGGTCGGAGTCGGGGTGATATCGGCGGCCGACTGCCGCAGCAGCGGATGGAACAGGTCGGTCTGGCTCGAAACCACGCTGGCGTTTTCGTCCGGCTGCCCGAGAATGATATCGGCGGCAGCAGCGTTCTC
>DATIRX010000026.1:0-2207 GCA_035469225.1 Bryobacteraceae bacterium | reverse complement strand
TTGGGCGGGTAAAGGTGCAGCCAGGGGCGCTGCCAGTAAGCAGGCAAGAGACAGCCATTTGTGGGGTGTCACTGCGCTGTAGGATGCAGCCAGTGCCTGGCAGGTTTCTTGAGTTTTGTACTCAGGGGCTGGTTGACCCCGGCTGTGGGGCCCCCTAAACTACGGATGGCCGACCTCATGAAGACCTACACCTTCCGAGTCATCGTCGAGCCGGATGGCGACCGCTGGCGCGCCCACTGCCCGGCGCTGGAACAATATGGTGCGGCGACCTGGGGTCTCACGCAGGAAGAAGCCCTGAAAAATATACAGGAAGTTGTGCAAATGGTTGTTGAGGAATTGCAGGAGGATGCGGTTCCGATTCCGGAGGCTCCTCGTCAGGATGTGGAGGTGTCGGAAGAACCTCGCGTCTCTGTTACGGTCCCGAGTTTGGCTAATCGGTAAATGGCCGTTGATTATCGCCGCCTCCGTGCTGTAACCGCACGCGAGATCGGCTCGGCCCTCCTTCGGGACGGTTTCAACCTAGTGCGTCAGAAGGGTAGCCACCAACGCTACGTTCATCCGGACGGCCGCAGGTCACGTTTACCTACCACAGGTCGGGCGACACCTTCGAAATCAAAACGCTTCAGAGCATGATCGACAGGCAGGCCCGCTGGAGCGAGGATGATCTGCGGCGTCTTGGGTTGATGGCTTAACAGGCCTGATAGTGGCGAAGCACTCGAGCGCAGGACTTATTGTGCTCGCGCGGTCACGGGGGCCTCCTGCACCCTCCGCATCTTGAAGGGCGTGCTGTTGACGATGCCCAGGACCACGGACGAGAACTTATAGTCCGTGCGGGAAGCGTCCATGGCGATGCGGCGAACCGTCGGCATGTCGTAATACTCCAGGCCCCGGCCGAGGCCGTAGGTGAGCATCTTTTCGGTGAGGGTGCGGACAAACTGTTCCGGGTGTTTCATGATCGCCCGGCGCAGCGCGACCGGACCGTCCACCTTGGTTCCGTCCGCGAGCTGGCCCGAGGGATCTACGGCCCCGCCGGGCTCCTTGGTGCGCCACTCGCCGACGCCGTCGAAGTTCTCGAGTGAAAATCCCAGGGGATCCATCACCGCGTGGCAACCCGCGCAAGGAGGGTTCTTGCGGTGCAGTTCCAGCCGTGCGCGGACGGACATGGCCTGCGCGCCCTCGTTCTCCTTCAGCGGCGGAACGTTGGGGGGTGGTGCGGGGGGCGGCGTCCCCAAGATCGCTTCCAGAATAAACTTGCCGCGCTTCACCGGGGAGGTCCGGTTGGCTTCGGACGTGACGGTGAGCACGCTGCCCTGGCCGAGCAGTCCGCGGCGTTCTTCACCGGCGAGTTTCACGCGCCGGAACTGGCTTCCATAGATTCCGGGAAGGCCGTAGTGCTTGGCCAGGCGTTCATTGACGAACGTGTAGTCGGCGTTCAGCAGATCGAGCACGCTGCGGTCCTCGCGCATAATGCTTTCGAAGAACATTTCTGTTTCGCGCCGGAAGGCCTGCCGGAGGTTATCGTCGAAATTCGGGAACTCGTTGGGATCCGGAAGCACGCTCTGCAGGTTGCGAAGCATAAGCCATTGGCCGGCGAAATTCTTCACCAGCGCCTGGGAGCGGTCGTCGGCCAGCATGCGCTTGACCTGCTGCTCGAGAACGGCCGGTTCCTTGAGCCGGCCCTGAGATGCCAGGGTGATCAGCTGGTCGTCGGGAATGGTGCTCCACAGGAAGAAGGAGAGGCGCGAGGCCAGTTCCAGGTCGTCCAACGGGTGCATGGAGCCAGCCGGAGCCCCCGCCGGATCGGTCTCGACACGAAACAGGAACTTGGGATTGGTCAGCATCAGCCGCAGCGCGTTTTCGATGCCAGCCTCGAAATTCTTCTTGTTGCGAGCCGTCTGATAGAAGCTGAGCAGCGTTTCCAGATCGCCGGCGGTCACGGGCCTGCGATACGCCCGGCGCGCGAGATTCGACAGGATCTGGCGGGCGCAGGGCAGCTCGGCCGCTTTGTTCGCCGGGTGACAGGTGAAAATTCTCCGGCGGCCGGGCGTGTCGCCGGAACCGGTCGGGTTGAACGGTCCGGTGATCTGCATCCGGTCGATCAACGGAATCCCGTTCATGTTCTGCAGATCGTGATCGCGGGTGAAGGGCTGCAGAGGCTCATCGGAAGGCGCGGAGTTGCGCCGGAGAAAGGTCACGACCACGGTCCG
>DATIRX010000025.1:0-29334 GCA_035469225.1 Bryobacteraceae bacterium | reverse complement strand
AAAAAATCCCACAAACTCACGCGCACCTGGACGCTGTTCGCGTAAGCTTCCCGGTAATCGGGAGTGTTGGACAGTTGGATCTTCGCAGGTGCGGGTTGTGGGTTCATGCGCTTCTCAGCATACTACGCTGAACCCGCGCCGACCTACGGCGCCGGGGTGTTCTTGATCTCGCGGGGGCCGTCTTCCAGGCCGTAAATGACGATCGTATCGCGCTTGGGCTTGGCGCTCTTCACCGGTTCGCTGGACTGGAACACCGGCGTCGGCTGGCCCAGTAACCCCGTGAGCGCAGAAGGAGCGGCCTGGTTTTCTATGGCCTGCTGCACCGCCTGGATCACCTGGTTCCCCTCCATCACGAACCGGAAGCGGGCCGTGGATCCATCCACTTCGGATTGCAGCGCCGCCCCGAGCCCGGGCTGTTGTGCCTGGGATCGCCGGGCCGAGCTGACCAGGTCTTCCGCGATTTGCGGGCTGGCCGTTTCGAGCGCGATCTCCATGCGCAGGTCGGCCTCCGCGCTGATCCCCAATGCGATCCCGCGCAAGGAGTCGAGCACCGGGAGAGTCATGGGCAGAGCCGGAAGGGCGCCCGCGATCCACAGATCGTTCTTGGAGAGATCCTTGCTGCTTGTCAGGGCGCGCGCCTGAAGGCCGACAGCGGGCTTGCTCATGCGATCCACGGCGCCTGCGAGGGATTCTCCTTCGCCGACCAGCAGGGTGTTCGCGTCGATGCGGTGAACGCTGGTTTTCGATTTACCTTGCATGAGAGCGTTTGCGGCAGCGTCGTTTAGTACGCCGCTCACCAGGGCCAGAACATCGGGATCCTTGCCTTTGCCCATGTCGCGAACCGAGAACCGCACTTCGGTCACTCCGCCTAACGCGGCCTTCATCATTTGGACCATGGGTCCGGCGGAAGGATTCTTCGCGGTGGCCTGCGCGATCAGCGCGTTGACCAGGGGAGAATCGAGCGTGGCCTTCACGCGAAAGCCTCCCACCAGCGTCGCGCCCGGATGGGCGAATCGCCAGTCCTGCGCAGGTACCTGAGAAACTTGGGCGAACGCGGCGGATACCGTTAAAGAAGAAATGAGTGCAAACGTCCTAAGCGAGCGCATGAATCCTCCTTCGAAAGGGATCGGCAGAGTTCGGGATTGGCTTTACCTTACTGCTCATTCGATGCCTAAGGCGTGCAGAATGAAGGTATAGTTGAAGGCTGTTTCTTTCCAGCGCTCATAGCGGCCGGATGCGCCGAAGTGCCCGCTGCCCATCTCGGTCTTCAATAGAAGAATGCGTTGGTCTTTCTTGAGTGCCCGGAGCTTGGCCACCCATTTCGCCGGCTCCCAATAGGAAACGCGCGGATCGTTCAAACCCGCGGTCACAAGCATCTTCGGGTACTCCTTGGGCTCAACGTTCTCGTAAGGAGCATAAGACTTGATGTAATAGTAATACTCTTTCTGGGCGGGATTGCCCCACTCTTCCCACTCGCCCACGGTCAGGGGCAGCGTCGCGTCGAGCTCGGTATTCAGGGCGTCTACGAACGGGACATTGGCGACCACCACCGCGAAAAGATCCGGCCGAAGGTTGGTGACCGCGCCCACCAGCAATCCACCCGCGCTGCCTCCCATGATCGCCAGCCGGTCCGCGGAAGTATATTTCTGGGCGATCAGATGTTCCGCCGCCGCGATGAAATCCGTAAACGTATTCTTCTTGCCGAGCATTCTTCCGGCTTCGTGCCACGGTTTCCCAAGATCGCCGCCGCCTCGGATGTGCGCGGTGGCATAGATCATGCCGCGGTCCAGCAGGCTGAGCCGGTCTGAGTTGAAGGTCGGATCGATGCTGATGCCATACGATCCGTAACCATACAGCAGCATCGGCGCGGAACCGTCCCGCGGAACGCTTTTCTTATAAACAATCGAAACCGGCACTTCTGTTCCGTCGGGAGCAAGGGCGAAAACGCGTTCGGATTGGTATTGTGCCGGATCGTAACCTCCCAGCACCTCCTGCTGCTTTTTGAGCTCGCGCTGGCGGGTCCGCATGTCGTAATCGAACACGCAGGCAGGAGTCACCAGAGACGTGTAGTGAAACCGCAGCAGGTGCGTATCGAATTCCGCGTTTGTGCCGATGCCGGCTGAATAGACCGGCTCGGGGAATTCAATGCAATGCGCGTTGCCGTCCGGGAACGGATGAATTCGAATTTGAGTGAGCCCCCGGTCGCGCTCCTCGATCGCCAGGTACTCCCGGAAGGCGTGCACGCTTTCGACCGTCACGCGGTCGCGCGCGGGCAGAAACTCCTGCCAGTTCGGGCGCGACGGATCGCTGACCGGCGCACGCACCACGCGAAACGTCTTGGCATGGTCATTGGTGCGGATGTAGAACGAGTCGTCGTGATGAGTGAGGTCGTATTCCACCTCGTGCACACGCGGCAGGACGGTCTGAAACGGCTCATAGGGACGATGCGCGCTGACGTAGCGCACCTCGGATGTGAGCGGGCTGGCGATTTCAATCAGGACGTAGGCCCGGCTGGAAGTCTTCGACACTTCCAGGGTGAACCGCCGGTCCTCCTCGTGGTAGATCAGGACGTTTTGTTTTTCGCCCAGCGTATGGCGGAAGACCTGGTGCGGGCGCTTGGCCGCATCCAGCGTGGTATAGAAAAACGTCCGGTTGTCCTCGGCCCACTCGAGCGAGTAATACGTGTTGGGGATTTCGTCCGCCAGCAGGGCTCGGGTTTCGAGATCCATCACGCGGATGGTGTACATTTCGTCGCCTTCGAAATCGACCGAATACGCCAGCAGCCGGTGGTTGGGACTCACCGCGAAATTGCCGACGCGAAAATACTTCTTTCCTTCGCCCAGAACGTTCCCGTCGAGCAGGATTTCCTCGGGCGCCTCAACGGAACCATGTTTCCGGCAGTAGATGGCGTACTGTTTCCCTTCTTGGGTGCGCGAATAGTAGAAATAGTCGTCTTTCTTGACCGGCACGCTGAGGTCGGTCTGCTTGATGCGGCCGAGCATCTCCTGGTACAGCTTGGCCTGCAGCTCCTCCGTCGATTTCGTCATTGCCTTGGTGTAGGCGTTCTCGGCTTCGAGGTAGGTCAGGGTATCGGGGTCGTTGCGGTCGCGCAGCCAGGCGTAGGGATCCGTGCGGGTGTCGTCGAACAGAGTCGTCGAAACGGGCAGGATCTTTGCAACCGGGGGGCTGTCCATCACTCTAGTGTTCACTACAATGGGTGATCGTGTGGAGATTTCTTTTCATCATCGGTCTGTCGGCGGCCGCGCAGTCCTGGGGGCCCGTGACGAGCGGCACGACGGCTAATCTGCGGGGAGTGAGCGCCAAGGGACAAACCGTCTGGGTGAGCGGCGAGAAGGGCACCGTGCTGAAAACCACCGACGGTGGAATGACGTGGCGTTCCGTGAGTCCGCCGGGCGTCGCCGATCTCGATTTCCGCGACATCGAAGCCATGGACGATCGGACGGCTTTCGTCATGGGCTCCGGCGAGGGTCCGAAATCGCGGATGTACAAGACCACCGACGGCGGCGCCGGCTGGATCCTGGTCGCGACCAATCTCGAACCGAAGGGCTTTTGGGATTGCATGAGCTTTTGGGACGCGACGCACGGAATTATCGTCGGGGATCCTATCGGCGGAGGTGACGGGCGCTTCACGATCCTGACCACCATCGACGGCATGAACTGGCAGCCCTTGAAAGGTCCGCCCGCGAACAAAGACGAGGGCGCATTTGCCGCCAGCGGCTCGTGTGTATTCACGCGCGGCACTCGCGAAGTCTGGTTTGGCACGGGCGGCCCAGGCGGCGGGCGCGTGTTTCACTCCCAGGACAGTGGACAAACCTGGTCGGTGGCAAAAACTCCGATCCGGCACGATTCCGCGGGCGCGGGAGTTTTCTCCCTGGCGTTTTCCGATGCCCTCCACGGCGTCGCCGTCGGCGGCGATTACATGAAACCGGGTGAATCCGCGGGAAACCTCGCGGTCACAGCCGACGGCGGGAAGACCTGGACCGCTCCTGCCGGTCCCTCGCCGGGCGGTTACCGATCCGCCGTTCAATGCGGCTCGATGTGCGTCGCCACGGGAACTTCTGGTTCCGATATCTCCATGGACGGCGGGAAAACATGGAAAGCACTGGAAGGCGGGGGCTTTAACGCAATCGGCGGCGCATTCGCCGTGGGGACCAAGGGCCAGATCGCTACTTTAAGGCCGCCCGCGCCGCAGTAGCAATTTCCGGTTCGACGTCCGAGCCGAGCCGCGCAAGAGCCGTTCGCGCCGAGGGAGTCCGGTTCCCACGGAGGTCATAGGCCAGCGTCAGGCGTTCCGCTGCTGAGAGATCGGGAAGAGCGCGCACGGGGGCCTGAGTCCATCGAGTGCGGTAGTAACCGGTTCCGCCCGAATTCAGATAGAACCAAGCGGGACAGGCCGTGCCGACCGGCATCGCGATCTCGGTTGAGGGTCCTTCGAGAACCGTACACGAGGTTGCGACGCGATCCGCTCGCCAGCACACCGGAACCGAACCGGGAGTCGATTTGGTGACGCGTAGACGCGGGGCAGAATCGCGAGCGCACAGGAGTTGCCCGCGCAGCTCGGGGACGCCGGCGGTGTTCAAGAACGAGTTCATCACACGCGCCGGGTCTTTTCCGGAAGCCGCCTGGAGCGTGGATGCCAGGTCGTCGGTGGTTGCGCTTCCAAAACGATGTTGGTTTAAGAAACCGCGCAGCCCGTCGCGGAACACGTCGTCCCCCAGCCAGCCTTCCAGCATCAGCAGGATTGCGGCGCCCTTTTCGTAGACGATGCGATTGTAGATATCGCGCGCGGCCAGGCGGCTGTTCACCGCGACGCGCACCGGGCGGGCGCGAGCCGGATTATCGATCGCCATCAGACGCTCCCGCGCAACGATCGAAGACAGATGCGCTTGCTCGGGCGGCTGCTCCTGGTCCATCATCTTGGAAGAGATCCACGTGGCGAAGCCTTCGCTGAGCCACACGTCATCCCAGGTGGCCTGAGTGACCAGATTGCCGAACCACTGGTGCCCGATTTCGTGGGCCTGGAGCGCGCGGATCGCGCGCGTTTGGGCGGGCGATTCCTGATTCGGGGCCGTTAACAGATTGCGCGCGCGATAGGTGATCAATCCGGGATTCTCCACAGCGCCGAACGCGCCTTCGGGAAGCGCCAGATGGTCGAGCTTCCCGAACGGATAGGGAATCCCGGTGTAGGCTTCAAGGCGCGGCAGAATTTCTACGGTCGCCTGCGCGGCTGCGCGGCCTTCCGCTGCATGTCCCTTTGCTGTGATCACGCGAATCGGAGTCCCATGGCCGGCGACACCGCCATCGTAAACGTCGAACGGTCCAACCGCGAAGGCGACCAGCTCGGATGGCAGCGGTTCGGTGGTGGCAAACTTCACCAGCTTCCAGCCGTCCGGTTCTTCGGTCTCCGAGATTTGGCGGCCGTTCGAAAACGCCTGGTTGTCCCGTTTTGTGCGGATGGAAATGTCCCAGGGCGCTTTAAATCGCGGCTCGTCAAAACACGGGAATGCGCGCCGGGCGTCGATGGGCGTGAAGGTAGTGTAGGCGTACCACTCGCCGTCGATCTTGCGTCGATACGGACCGACCAGGACCTTGTCATCTAATCTGCCCTGGTAACGGATGATCACTTCCGGTGAATATGGAAGCGCACTGCCCTCCACGTGCAATCCTAGAAACTCATCGTTCAAGTACACTGGCGCGGGTTGGGCAACCGTGTCGCCCTGAAAGAAAGCAACATCCTTGACCGTCAGCCCCTTCGCGTTCAACCAAAGCACTGGGAAATTCTTGGGCGACTCCAGCTGAATGCGAATTTCCCCATCGAACGTAGCTTGGCTCGGATCGATGGTTAGCTTAACGGCGTATTTCTTAGGAACGACATCTCCGGACAGTTGGAATTGGCGGGGCGCAAGCGCCCGGACGTAGGCGTCCTGAGCGAGTAAGGTGACTGCAAAGAGAACGCACGCCAGCGCGTAGCGCACTACTGCTCCAGGTAGGTGTAACCCTGCAGTCCGTCTTCGTAGAACCGCAGCAGGGAGCCGGATTCTTCGAAGGTGATCTTGCCGTCGCGAACGGCTGCTTCCACGGCGCGCCGGAACTGCTCCACCAGCGTCTTGGACTGGAACTGCACGTAATCCAGCACTTCCCGAACCGTATCGCCCTGGATGACGGCTTCCAGGACCACCGAGCCACTCTCATCCAGCTGGACGTGCACCGCGTTGGTATCGCCGAACAAGTTGTGCAGATCGCCCAGGATTTCCTGGTACGCGCCCACCAGGAATGAGCCCAGGATGTACGGCTCGCCGTTGAACGGGTGCAGCAGCAGGGTCTTCTTGACGTCGCGACGATCGATGAACTGATCCACCTTGCCGTCGGAATCGCAGGAGATATCGCCCAGGATCCCGGGGCGGCAGGGCTGTTCCTGCAAACGGTGGATGGGCATGATGGGAAACAGCTGCTTGACGGCCCAGCTATCGGGCATGCTCTGGAACAGCGAAAAATTGCAGAAGTAGGTGTCCGAAAGCAGGCCGTCCAGGCCCTCCAGTTCCTCAGGAAAGTAATCCAGTTCTTTGGCCAGCTTCTGGATCCGCCGGCAGATCAGCCAGTAGATGCTTTCGGCCCAGCTTCGCTGCTGTAAGGGCAGGTACCCCAGGCTGAACAGGTTGAGTGCCGAATCGAGCGCCTGCTGCGCATCGTGAAAGCTTTCGAGCAGATTCTTATTCGAAAGTCCGCGCAGGGTCTCCTTCAGATCGATCAGCGGCTGCTCGACATCTTCGGGAATCTCAGGCAGCGAGTCGCTGTCGCTGAAGCCGGTTACGCCCAGAACGTTGAACACCAGCACGCTATGATACGCCACCACCGCGCGGCCGCTCTCCGAAACGATCACCGGATGCGGCACCTCGGCTTCGTCGCAGATGCTCTGAATGTGATACACCACGTCGTTGGCGTGTTCCTGCAGCGTGTAATTTACGCTGGATTCGAAATCCGTCTGCGAGCCGTCGTAGTCGATGCCCAGGCCCCCGCCGACATCCAGGTAGCACAGGCCCGCGCCGGCGCGGCGCATTTCCACGAACACGCGAGCCGCTTCCGTTACCGCGCCCTTGATCTGGCGGATGTTGGTGATCTGGCTGCCCAGGTGGAAATGCAGCAGCTCCAGGCAATCTTCCATGTGGACGGCTTTGAGCTGTTCTAGAGCTCGCAGCGCTTCGGTCACCGTCAGGCCGAACTTGGAACGGTAGCCACCCGAGGATTTCCAGCGTCCCGAGCCGCGGCTGGCGAGCTTGACGCGCAATCCGATCACCGGCCGCACGCCTACACGCTGCGAATGCTTGAGGATCAGGTCGAGCTCGGTGTATTTTTCGACCACCGGGATGATGTTGCGGCCGATCTTCTTGGCCAGCATCACCATCTCGATATATTCATCGTCCTTGAAGCCGTTACAGATGATGGGGGTCTGGTTGTCGGCGATCGCCAGGACGGCCAGCAGCTCCGGCTTGGAACCGGCCTCCAGGCCGAATTTGTAAGGGCGGCCGTATTCGAAGACTTCTTCCACTACCTGGCGCTGCTGGTTGACCTTGATCGGGTAGACGCAGCGGTAGTCGTTCTTGTAACCGTGTTCGGCGATGGCATTCTGAAAGGCCTGATGCATCTCGCCCAAACGATGTTTGAGGATGCCGCCGAAGCGAATCAGGATCGGCAGCGAGATTCCGCGCAGCTGAAGATTATCCACCAGCTCTTTGAGATCGATGGCCCGGCTGATATCCTTCTCGGGGTGGACCAGCAGGTTGCCGTTCTTGCCGACCGAAAAATAGCCTTTGCCCCAACTGGCAACGTCGTAGAGTTCCGACGCCTCCGCCGTGCTCCACCGATCGGCGGGCTCGCGGACAGGAGTATCGGGGAAGCGGGGGGATGCCATGAAATTTCAGTGTCCACTGATTTGGCCTCCAGGGCAAGTAAAAAATATCCGGCCGCCGGGCTCCGGAATTTAACCCTCCGTTAATGCTGTACTGGAAAGAGATCGAACTGACGTCTAAGGAAGCTTCGGGAGATTGCCTTGATACTTCGTGGTCTAACCAGATTTGCAAGTGTGTTTCTGATATCGGCATGCTTTGGGCAGGCGCCCAAATTCACCATCAGCACGGCAGCGGGGACCGGCGCCGCCGGGTTTGCCGGAGATGGCGGCCAAGCCACGGCGGCCCAGCTCAGGTTTCCGGCAGGGCTCGCCTTTGACGCCTCCGGCAACATCTACATCGCGGATTCCTTCAACAGCCGGGTTCGCAAGGTGGATACCAGCGGCAACATCTCGACCATCGCCGGGACCGGCGATTTCGGGTACTTCGGGGATGGCAACACCGCCGCCAAGGCCGGGCTGAACCGGCCATATAGCGTAGCCGTGGACAAGGCCGGAAACATTTACATCGCCGACGCTTACAACGACGCCATCCGCAAAGTGAGCACTTCGGGCACCATGAGCAGCTTCGCCGGCAGTTCCCAGCGGGGATTGGGCGGAGATGGCGGAGCGGCGACGGGAGCGCTGCTGGATACTCCTACTGGCTTGGTCCTGGATGCGGCCGGCAACCTGTATATCGCCGATACCGGCAATAACCGCATCCGCAAGGTAGGCACGGACGGGATCATCAGCACCTTCGCCGGCTCCGGGGCTACCGGATATTCGGGGGATGGCGGTCCCGCTACCAGCGCTGGCCTGAACGCGCCGCAGGGAATTGCAGTGGACAACGCCGGCAACGTGTACGTCTCCGATACGCTGAACCACCGGGTCCGGAAAATCACGCCCGATGGGACCATTTCAACGGTGGCCGGCAACGGCAACGGAACCCTGAAAGGCGACGGCGGTCCCGCAACCCAGGCCAGCCTCTACTATCCCAAGGGCCTCGCCGTGGACCGGTCCGGGAATCTGTATATCGCGGACTGGCTCAACAGCCGCATCCGCATGGTGACGACGGACGGCATCATCTGGACGGTGGCCGGGAATGGCAGCTTCGACTACCAGGGAGACGGAGGACCCGCGACCAGCGCCGCCCTCAGATTCCCCTGGGGCCTGGCCGTGGACGGCGCTTCGAACGTCTATGTGGCGGACGATGAGAACAGCGTCATCCGTCTGCTGAAGCCCGTGGCCACGCTGACGTCGCAAGTACCCAAAATCGATCTCGCCGGGGTGACCAGTGCCGCGGCCTTCGGCGGATTTGCGTCGGTGGCACCCGGATCCTGGATTGAGATACACGGGTCCCATCTGGCGAATCACGCCCGCGCCTGGACGGCTGCGGATTTCCAGGGCACCCAGGCTCCCACTTCGCTGGACGGAGTTTCCGTAACCATCGGCGGCCAGCCGGCATTTATCTCCTACGTCAGCCCGGATCAAATCAATGCCGAGATTCCTTCCGGCGCGCACCTGGGCCCGCAGGAGGTTCGCGTGCTCACTGCCGCGGGCGCCAGCGATCCCCAGATGATTACGGTGAACGAGATCCAGCCCGGCTTGCTGGCTCCGGCTGCGCTCATGATTGGCGATAAGCAGTACACCCAGGCGGTTTCCGCGGATGGCGCCACCGTGGCGGTCCCGTCCGGCGCCATGCCGGCTGCGGCGCGGCCCGCCCGCCCCGGTGAGACGATTGTTCTTTATGGCGTGGGGTTTGGTCCCGTGACTTCAGGAATCGGCGCGGGCGACGTGGTCCAGCAGGACAACAGCCTGCTTCTGCCCTTCCAGGTGTTCTTCGGTGGAACGCCCGCGGCGGTGAACTACGCCGGGTTGGCGCCTGGTTCGGTGGGCTTGTACCAGTTCAACGTGGTGGTGCCGGAAACCGCGGGGGCCGCCGTTCCTTTGAGCTTCGCCCTGGGCGGTCGTTTTGGACAGCAGATGCTGTACACCGCTGTGCAGCCGTAGCGTCGTTTTCGGCGTTTTCAATGACGCATGTTATCCTGACCATAGATCCAGTGGGCGGCTAGCTCAGTTGGGAGAGCACCGCGTTCGCAATGCGGGGGTCGTGGGTTCAAGTCCCACGCCGTCCACCAGATTTCCCCCAATAGTTTCAACGCGGCAAGCGATCCAGCTTCGGCGTACTCCGCGGGTAACACGCATTCCACTTCAGGCATCTACAAAACGAAGCCAGATTAATATGCGAAAACAACGCCTACCCCGAACACGCTCTGTCCCGAACCCCGACCGCAAGACAGTGCGCCACAGCGCTGATCAGGGAAAAGGACACGGCTTACTTACCGCAGGCCACAATGACCAGGGGCAGGAAGGTGCTCCTGAAGGTGATCAGGAGTGTGACGCTGAGCACGAGCAAAAGCATGGCTTGCTGACTGCCGCCCACAACAAAGAAAAGCGACCCTAGTATTCGATTCAGATTCCGGAGCGGGGCGCGAACGAGACAGGCTAGCCGGTTGCGGGAGTTTCCGCTATGAGTGCGGCTACGCTCTCGCAGATCAATCGTGAACATCATCGCTGCCCGGCCATTCCATTCCACGTCCACAAGTCGCAAGCCGTCCAAGGGTCCATTCACGAACCGTTACTATTTCGCCCGTCTGAACATACATTGTGGTTTTCTGGCCGTCGACTTCCACGATCGCCAGGGTCGGGGTTTCAATTCTGAAGCGCTGGGATACCATGAATTGCTCTCTTCCAAATCCGAACTCTCGTGGAAGGTGGATGCAGGTGCATGGCCTGAGCTAAACGCAGAAGTACAAAGAAGAAAACGGAGTGGCCCGTGACGTCATACGGACGGCTGACCGCCCACGGTCAGACCGTGGGAGGACCAGTCTCCCGCGTCCATTCTCACCAAGAACTCCCAGGTCTTGCAGGTCCGGCATGCTGCGCTCGTTTCTACCAACAGCGGAGAAGCGAGAGCGGGCAAGGTAGACAGCTGATGAATTACTGCGGCTTCGTGGGCTTCGTTTCTTCAAGTCCCACGCCTTCCGTCAGTAATCTGAACCAGTAATTTACTGTGCCGATACGGGTTCTGAATCCAGCACCCTTCGTATCGAGGCGGCACGGCGCATCCTGCGGCGATGCCGCATTTCTCCAATCAAGCCTGCGATCAACGTCAGAGCGGCAATGGCAGCCGGGAGAACAACCGTGGATTCGCCCATCGATGAGAATTTTACACCCGCCCCGCGTGCATGCAAGCGGACTATCCGAAAGATAGCCGGGAGTTGAGACAATAGAGACGCTATGGAGTCCCATACGTCCCATTCCGGCTATAACCTGGTCCAGCTCAGCCCCGCGGACCGCGAGCGCCTGGCGAAGAGATTGAGCCCCGAAGAACGGCGGGTCTTACTCGACCACGGCACCGAGCCGCCGTTTTGCGGGGGATTGCTCGATAACAAGCAGGACGGCGTTTACGGCTGCCGGCTGTGCAGCCTTCCGCTGTTCCGATCGCGGGCCAAGTTTGAATCCGGCACCGGCTGGCCGAGTTTCTATGAACCGTTCGATCCGGACCACGTCCGCGAGATTCGGGACGTCAGCCATGGAATGGTTCGCACCGAAATTCGCTGCCAGCGCTGCGGCAGCCATCTGGGGCATGTGTTTCCCGACGGTCCTCCGCCTACGAGCCAGCGCTACTGCCTGAATTCGGCGGCCATGGAATTCTTTCCGGCCGGTAAAGAACCCCAACCGGATCGCTAGCGTTTATCGACAACCTTCACGCCGCCCTTGACCACTACTTTCGTTTTCAGCCAGTTCCAATAGCCTTCGCGCGGATCCCCGTCGAGAAGAATCAGGTCGGCCAGCTTGCCTGGCTCCAGCGTTCCGAGCTGGTCGCCCATCTGGATGTAGGACGCGGTATTCGGTCCCATCATCTTGATCAGGTCCTGCATCGAGAACATAATGTTGAGCAGCTTCAGCTCGTGGTCCAGCCCGGCCTTGGGGTCATAGGTTGTGTCGGTGCAGTATCCCAGGATGGCGCCCGCATCCCAGACCGTACGAGCATTCACCGGCATGTATCCTGCTTCCTCGCCCAGCCGGACGCCGTCAATGATCCCTTCCGGCCAGGGTTTGCCATCCCGGAACCGCGGTTTGTTGTCGTCGGCGAACACCCCGAACACAGGCGTGCCGAAGGCAGCCGTCCCCAACACCTTCGTGCCCGCCGCAGCCACCTTCTTCGCGTCCTCCTTGCTCACCCAATCTTTGTTAGGGAGGTGAACCAGCAGCGGCACACCGGCTTCGGCGGCGGCCACCATGGCCTTGGAGCTGACGGCATGGACCTGGACCATCACGCCGACCTTCTTGGCCTCGTCCACCACCGCCTTGAGAACCTCGATTTCTTTTTCGGTCGGCCCCGGGATCGGAGTCAGAAGGATTTCACCGGTAAACTTGACTCCCATCTCGGCCAACTTGCGCACCTCGGCACGAGCCGCTTCCGGGGTACCATTCAGCCTCACGGCGCCCGACGGGATGATGCGCGGGCCATTGATCACGCCCTTGTCGATGTGATCTCTGAGGGTGATGTTTCCTTCCGCCGGACCGCCTCCGGACAGGATGGTGGTGTAGCCGGCTTCGAGAAGCGCTTGCATTTGGGCCTTCTCGTTGGGTCCCGTATTGATGTGCCGGTGTGCATCGATGAACCCGGGCATGGCAGTCATGCCCTTGGCGTCGATGGTCATGCCGCTTGTGGCTGACGGCGCGCCCGCCGTAACCGAAACGATTTTGCCCGCGCGCACCACGATGGATCCCCGTTCGATCACGCTGCCGTTCGCGACCCTGTTGGCGTCCACGATCCGCGCATTGGTGATGGTGAGGTCCTGCGCCGCCAGGCACGCGAGCGCCCCCAGCGTGAGGCCGGCAAGTCTTGTCACAGTGTGTCGTAGCATGTTCAAGAATCTTACCGTAAGATTCGCCCGGCTGAAACGGTTCCAGCCGTTTGGTTGGGAATCGATGGAAAGAGCATTCGAGGCGCCGAAGCGTAACCTGCCCCACCTGAACTACCGTCTCTTGTCGGTGAGCAAGCGATATGGTACGATGCCGTCTGCCAAATGTGGCCCGAATCGTCATAGTTTTGAAGAGTTTCAGGGAACGGGATGGAGTAAAACAGTGAAGCGAATTCTCACCAGTGGGACAGCATACGGGACCGCGGCGGCCGCTCTCGGATTGCTGGTGTGCGGGGCATTTTCCGGCCGGGCCGCCGAATCAGAAAACGGAGAGCTGGACGTTGTGCAGGTTCGGCCGAACTTCTACATGATTGCCGGAGCCGGTGGAAACATCGGCGTGCAGATCGGCTCCGACGGCGTCGTGCTGGTGAGCGCTGGGGCGGCGGCCAAGACCGGCGAAGTTTCGGCGGCCATCAAGAGACTGACGAACCTGCCTATCCGGTATGTGATCGACGTCAACGCGGACGCGGACTTCGTGGGCGGTAACGAAAAACTTGCCAAATCCGGGTTCACCATTTTTACCAATGCCCTGGGCAACGCGGGTGTGGCTGGGACCATGACCAACGGAGGCGCTGCGTCGATTCTGGCGCATCAAAGCATTCTGAACAGGATGAGCGCTCGCGACGCCAAACCGTCCTATCCCGGGGATGCCTGGCCCACGGAGGCTTTCCTCCAAAACCGCAAGGCGCTGCGCATGAACGATGAGGGGATCGAGATCTTTTACCAGCCTGCTGCCCATAGCGACGCCGACTGTTTCGTGTTGTTCCGGCGCTCCGATGTAGTGGTTGCCGGAGACGTGATGGATACCACTCGCTTTCCGGTGATCGATCTGGCCAACGGCGGGAGCATCCAGGGAGAAATTGACGCTCTGAACAAGTTGATTGACTTGACCATCGCGCCCACTCCCTACATCTACAAGGATGTGGGGACCTACGTGATTCCGGGTCATGGGCGGCTATCCGAGCAGATGGAAGTCGTGGACTACCGGGACATGGTGGTGCTTATCCGCGACGTGATCGCGGACTATATCAAGCAGGGAAAGACGCTCGATCAAATCAAAGCCGCGCGTCCGGCCCTGCCGTATGAGACGCGCTACGGTACGCAACCGGGAGTCACCAACTCGTTTATCGAGTCCGTTTACAAGAGTCTGACCGCCAAGAAATAATCACGCCATGCAAAGAAAAATACTGACGCTCACGCTGTTCCTGTTGGGATTGCTGGCTATACGACCCGGGCTGTATGCGCAAGGCAGGGGCGGGCGGGGCGGCGCCGCCGCACCGCAGAATGCCCGGGCAGGAGCAGTCTTTGACCCCACCGGCTATTGGGTTTCGATTGTCACCGAGGACTGGCGCTACCGCATGGTCACGCCCTCGCCAGGCGATTACCAAGGTGTTCCGATGACGCCGGAAGCCCGCAAGATCGCCAGCGCCTGGGATCCCGCCAAGGAGGAAGCCTCGGCGGATCAGTGCAAGTCGTATGGAGCGCCTGCGCTGCTGCGCGTGCCGGGACGCATGCACATCACCTGGCAGGACGATCAGACGTTGCGCATGGACTACGATGCCGGCAAGCAGACCCGTACGTTTCATTTTGGCGATTGGAAGCCCGCCTCCGCCGCTCCGCCCACGCTGCAAGGAGACTCGATCGCGGCGTGGGTCGCCGGCGGTCGCGGGGGAACGGATGGATCGCTGAAAGTCACCACATCCAACCTCAGGGCCGGCTTGCTGCGGAAGAACGGTGTGCCGTACAGCGATAAAACCAGTCTCCTGGAATACTACGATTTGATCAAAGAGCCCAATGGGGATCCATTGCTGGTGGTCACGATTGTCACCACCGACCCCCTGTATCTGACCCAGCCCTTCGTGATCAGTTCCCAATTCAAAAAAGAAGCGAGCGATGCGAAATGGAATCCCACGGCATGCTCGGCCAAGTGGTGAAGCGAGGAAATCATACATGACTCTTCATAAAATAAGTTTTGGTTTAGCGACGTTATTGTGCGTAAGCTTCGCCGCGCTGGCCGAGATCGACCTGTCCGGTTCCTGGGCTGCCATTAATCACGAGGACGCGCTCGAGCGCGGCGGCGGTCCGAACCCCGTCGATTGGGCGGGACTGCCCTTCAATGAAGCAGGACGCGCGAAAGCCTTGAGTTTTTCGCAATCGATCATTTCCATGCCGGAGCGCATCTGCTGGTTTCAGACGCAGTGGCACATCGCGGCCGGGCCCTTCAGCCTCAGGATGTGGGCCGTACCCGATCCCATCACGGGTAAGGTCCAGGCCTGGATCGTCGGCGCGTGGGAAACCCGCGCGCCCATGACCATCTGGATGGACGGACGGCCGCATCCCGGAAAGAACGCTCCCCACGATCAGACTGGATTCACCACCGGAGTGTGGAATGGCAACGAGCTGATCGCCACCACGACGCATATCAAGACCGGCTATATTCGCCGCAACGGCGCGGCGAGCAGCGACCAGGCCACCATCACCACCCATTTCCTGCGTCACGGCGACATGATGACGCTGGCGTTGCTGATTGAAGACCCGGTCTATCTGACCGAGCCCTATATCTTGACGCGCTCGTATAACCTGTCTACCAACCCGGTTGCCATCGGCGGCCCGCCCTGCATCGTCGGGGACGAAGGCGTCGAGTCGGGCAGGGTTCCCCACTATCTTCCGGGGAAAAACCCCTTCACCGATGAAATGACCAAGCTCTATGGCATTCCGGAGGAGGCCGCCTTGGGCGGTGCGCAAACCATGTACCCGGAGTTTCGCGACAAAATCAAGGACAAGTTCGTGCTTCCTGCCAAGTGCCTGAAGAACTGCGCTAACCCCGGAGCGAACTAGGCGGGAAGCTCATGCGCAGCGTACAGTTCAGATATAATTCAGTCACGCAGGAGGCAGCTTGAAAACCAAACTTTCCGTTCTCGTTATCGCAGGAGTGAGTTTTCTGGGCGCTCGGGCCTACGCACATCACTCGTTTGCGTCCACCTACCTCGAGGATCAGAAAATGACCATTGAGGCGGACGTGCTGCAGTTCCTGTACCGGAACCCCCATTCGTTCCTGCAGTTGCAAACTAAAGACGCGAAAGGCAACGCGATCACGTGGGCAGTGGAATGGGGCGCCGGCGCTCAGTTGGGGAGCAAGGGTGTCCAGCGCGACACACTGCGACCGGGCGACCACGTCATCGTCATCGGCTCGCCAGGGCGGAATCCCGAAGACCACCGCCTGCGCATGATCGACATCAAACGCCCCTCCGATGGCTGGTCGTGGAAGGGCACTTTCGACTAGCCGGTTAAGTTGCTTTCGAGGCTTCGGGACGTCCCCAAGGAGGTCGCGATGATAAAGATTTTCAGGACTTGCGCGCCGGTCGCCGGATTGCTTCTGTGTTTCCTCCAGCTTGCCGCAGTGGCCGCGGACACCGGGCCGAAGGAAGTGACCTTCTCCAAGGACATCGCGCCGATTCTGCAGCGGGCTTGCCAAAACTGCCATCGCCCGGGATCGATTGCGCCCATGCCGCTTCTGACCTACAAGGACGCACGGCCCTGGGCCAAGTCCATCAAGGAAAAAGTGGTGACGCGGGTGATGCCGCCCTGGCACATCGACCGTAACATCGGAGTCAGCAAGTTCAAGGACGATCCGTCGTTGTCCGAGGCGGAAATCGCCACGATCGCGAATTGGGTGGATCGCGGCGCGCCCGAAGGCAACACCGCCGACATGCCTGTGCCGCGCCAGTTCACGAATCTGGACCAGTGGCACATCGGCAAGCCCGATGTGGTGATCTCGATGCCCCAGGCGTATGTGCTGAAGGCCAAGGGCGGCGACGAATACTATGACGTCGAGGTCGATCCGGGGTTCACCGAAGACGTCTACGTCCAGGCTTTGGAGACCAAGCCCGACAGCGGCTTCAAAGTGGTGCATCACTGCACTACGAATCTGATCGAGGATCCCGAAGACGATCCGGTGGGGCTGTTCTTGAACGAATACGCGGTGGGCAAGAACGCCGATATTTTCCCCGGCAATTCCGGCCGGCTGATCAAAGCCGGATCGAAGATCCATTTCAATATCCATCTCCATCCGGATGGACAAGAGACACCGGTTCAGATGTCTCTGGGGCTCAAGCTGTATCCGAAAAGTGTTGAACCCAAGTATGTGGCGTTCACCCAGCACATGGGCGACGTCGCCGAGCTGGATCTGCCTGCCGGGCAGATCACGCGCAGCGATGGCTACTTCCGCCTGCCTCGCCCGGCCGTGATTTCCGCTTATCAGCCGCATTTCCACGTCCGCGGCAAGGCCCAATGCATGGAGGCGATCTATCCGGACGTTCGTGCCGACTCGGCGCGTCCAGGCCCGGCCCGAACCGAGACTCTCAGTTGCGTGAGTGATTATCAGTTCGGGTGGAGCATCACCTATAACTATGCCGAGGACGTGTCGCCGCTGCTGCCGGCGGGCACCATCATTCATGTCACCACCTGGCACGACAATACGGACAACAATAAGTTCAATCCCAATCCGAAAAACTGGGTGGGGAGCGGGCAACGGACCATCGATGAGATGAGTTTTGCCTGGGTAAGCCTGTTCTATCTCGACGAGGCCGATTATCAGCAGCGCCTGGCCGCGCGAAAGAACGCGGCAAAAGCCGGCGAGTGATGCGCCCGGTTCGCATGTTTGTCTCCGCGGCGATCCTGGCGGCCGCGAGTTTGTACCCGGCCGCCGCCCAGAAGCTGCCGCAGACTTACATCCCGCAGAACAAGTTCTCCCGAGGACAGGACGTCGTCCCCAGCTTCGACGGCTGGATTCGTAACCCCGACGGTACGTTTACCCTGGTCTTCGGCTATTTCAACCGCAACCTGGAGGAAGAGCTGGTGATTCCCGCGGGTCTGGACAACAAGCTTGAGCCCGGCCTTCCCGATCAGGGCCAGCCGACGTATTTCCTGCCGCGCCGCCACGCCTGGATCTTTCGTGTGAAGGTCCCCGCGGATTGGGGAACCAATCAGGAACTGGTCTGGACCCTCACCTCGCATGGACGCACCGAAAAAGCATACGGGAGCCTCAAATCCGACGAAGAGATTCTCGAACGCCAGATCATGACGCGCGGGAATCTGAGTCCCGGCCTGGACGACCCCAACAAGCCGCCGTCGGTATCGATCGCTCCCGTGCCGGGCGCGAGCGTAGACCAGCCGGTTACGTTGACCGCAGTGGTAACCGACGACGGACTGCCCAAGCCGCGGGTGCCCAAAGCGCGTCCGGCCGTAAACGCGGGGAAGGCTCAAACCAACTCGGCCGAAGCGCGTCCCAGGATCGGCCTCAGCGTGAGCTGGCTGCAATATGGCGGTCCGGCCAAGGCCGCCTTCGACGAGACCGGAGCGATCCCGGTGAGCAACGGACAGGCGGTCACGAAAGTGCGTTTCCCCCAACCCGGCGTCTACGTTCTTCGGGCGACCGCGAACGATGGCGAATTGTCCGCCACCAGCGACATCACGCTGCGTGTGACGGAACGCTAGAAGTCGGCCGGGGCGGGTGCGTTATTGCCGTCCCAGTCTTTGACGGTTCCGTCCTTGGCTTTCAGGAATCCCAGGAGGCACCCGTTAGAACCATCCCGGAGATGATGGCAGCGTGCTTTTACGGTGTCGCCCGGTTTGACGTAATCGGGCGTAACGCCGATTCTTTGAAGCCCGGTGCGGCCGGTTGCTTCCATGGCCCACATCTGCGTCTCGCCCTTGGCATCCTTGACCTCCAGGTAGATCCAGGAATGCGGTACCACTAGGTGCACTTCCTTGACCACGCCCGAAATATCCATAAAGGTGTCTTCGTAGTTGCCGTGAGAATGATGCGCCCACATGGGCACGGCCGCGGCCGCCACAAGAATGACCGCGAAACCAAGCAGTGATTTGAACCGCATACTTGCCTCCTTACCGTTGACCTGGATTTACCACGGCGCCCGGTGCGTCGATCCGGCCGGGGCCTTGCGCCGCAGCCGCCCTTCGGGCGCGCGGGGGTGGCGGAAACCCGTTGGAGTAGTAGGTCTGATAACGAATCGAAACTCCGTTCTCGTCAAGCCATCCTAACGATTGCTGAAACAACCCCGGCTCCGGATAACCCGGCGGCACGGTTCCTTCGATGATGTAGAGCTTGTTTTCGTGCATATAAATCCCGGCGAAGGTCCGCGATTTGTCGGCGTTGGTGAGCTGCATTTGGCGGCCTTCGACCAGATCGACGACGCCCCATACAAAAAGCGTCAGCTTGGCGTCGCGTTTCATCAGCTGCCAGGACGCGTAGTCCATTGCTCCGCGGATATCCGCCTTCCAGTGCCCCTCGTCGCCCGCGCCTCCCAGGCAGGTTTCGGCGCCCGCCGGGCAGGATTTGGCTTTTTCCGTGAGGATCCGCTGGGCCTGATTGTAATCCACGACGGTCACCGAGTAACGGCTCTGGCCTTGCGTCGCGCTATAGACGCGCGCCGGCAGATCGGCTTCGTGCTGGGACCGGTAGATGGTCTCGGTGACCTTCGGCTGCGTCGGGAAATTACAGGTGAAGCGATCTTCCCGGCTGGCAAACTCGATCCATTCCTGGGCGAACAAAGGTCCCGAAACAGAGAGAACTACGGATATTGAAATGAGCGGTATGAAGCGCATGATTATTTGACCTCCGGTGGCTGGCATCGGGTTGCTCCACTGCCCTCGGTGCCGCCTTTGTCGCGGTAAACCTTGTGGCAGTTCGCGCACGCATCGTTCAGTTTTTCGCTGATATCGATGAAGGCGTCGAAGTTCCTTGCCTGTGAAGCGCGGTGGGCGAGCTTTCCTACTTCCGCGAGTTCTTCTACGTACTGCTTCCAGTCGGCGCGATCCACGGGGACGGGCCTGCCGTTCTGGCATCGTCGCCCAGGCGTCAACAGCAGCGGCGCCGTTTCGGTGAGTGCCACAGCGGCCTGATCGATGGCCAGCCATCCAGGATAGATCGTGGATCCCCACTCGACATAATCGAAAGGCGCCGAGGCGGGCGGCTTTTTCGCCTGAGCGCCAGGATCCTTAAGTTGAACGTTGAAGAGGATGTTCGAATTCGGAAACGCAATGGCTCTCATCAGCTCGGCCAGGTTTCCCTCCGGTGGCGCCGCTGGCAGAGATCGTGATGTGCCGGCCGCGGCAGCTACACTTTGCGCCGCCGAGTTCCGCACGGCCGGAAACACGACCCCGGGAAGCGCGGCTTCGCTCAGTTCGGCCTGGCCCGGAGGAAACTTGCCCGCCTGGAGAACATACGCCGACACATCCGTGGATTGGCTCCTGGAGAGACTCCCAGGCAGGTTGAAGGGCATCGTCTTTTGAATCTTGTCGACCAGACTCGCCAACGGCCGCGCGCTCCAGTTCGAGAGAAAACTGTCTCCGGCCAGCGGCGGTCCACTGGCGCCTTCCATCGCATTGCCGTGACAGGCCGCACATTGGGACGTGTACAGCTGCTGGCCGCGGGATGCCTGCCCAGCGGAGTACACACCTTCTGCGACCGAGCGCACTTGCCCCATGAGCCAGAGTGGTCCCAGAAGCGTATAGCCGCAGAATGCAGCGCCCAGCACGTAGCGAAATCCTAGCCGCTTCAATGATCCTCCAGCTTTCAACGCCGTCGGTACTACTGCAAAAAAGAGAAATTTTGCTGCCAAAAAGCATACATGAAGCACGCGGCGTGCACAACGGTGGCGCCCGGTCGCTCGCAGAATCCGGCCGCTGAATAATTGCCCATGGTGTTCGCCCGCTCTGTAGGTGTAGGTTGGATAGGTGACTTCCGGTACCCAGTCAAAAATCCGGCCCGAATCCGGCCGAGCAGAAGCGGCTCTCCACTCGCGCTGGACCTTTGCCTTGCTCCTGGTGTTGATGGGAGCCAGCGGCTGCGCGGCCCTGATTTACGAGATCGTCTGGCTGCAACTGCTGCAACTGGTGATCGGGTCGTCGGCGGTCTCGCTCGGTTTGCTGCTGGCCGCTTATATGGGAGGATTGTGTGCCGGCAGCGCATTGCTGGCTCGGCTGGTTCCCCCGGATCGGCACCCGCTGCGGGTCTATGCGGCGCTCGAAGCCGGCATCGGCGTGTTGGGTTTGCTGGTTTTGTTCGGGATCCCCCTGGTGGGACGCCTCTATCTGGCGGGGCCCTCCGGCCTGGTGGCGCGAGGACTGGTCGCCGCGGTGTGCCTGCTGCCCCCAACGCTCTTGATGGGTGCCTCGCTTCCGGCGATCGCACGGTGGGTGGGGACATCCGCGTCGGGCATCTCCAGGACAGGATTCCTGTACAGCGCCAACATCGCCGGCGCCGTGGCCGGCTGCCTGATCGCGGGATTCTACCTGCTGCGCGTCTACGATATGGCCGTGGCGACCTACGCCGCGGTCGCGATCAATGTGGCGATCGCCTTATTCGCCGCCATCCTCGCCTCACGCCGCGGGTATTCGGCTTTTTCGGATCTCGCCGGGCCCACCCCTCTCCCCCTGACTCAGCCGGTCTCTGGAGCGACGCTCGTATATGTGACCATCGCGCTCTCCGGTCTGACGGCGCTCGGCGCCGAGGTCGTCTGGACGCGCCTGCTGTCGCTGCTGCTGGGGCCCACTGTTTACACGTTTTCGATCATTCTGGCGGTCTTTCTGCTGGGACTGTGGGCGGGAAGCAGCGCAGGCTCATCCCTCGCGCGTCGGCTTGAACGTCCGCGCTGGGCGCTCGCCGCCTGCCAGATCCTGCTCGCCGGAGCGCTGGCCTGGACCGGCTACACCGTGGCGCATTCGCTGCCGTACTGGCCGGTGGATCCCTGGCTGTCGCTCGACCCGTGGTTCAACTTCGAGCTGGACCTGGTGCGCGCGACCTGGGCGATTTTTCCCGCCACGCTGTTGTGGGGCGCCAGTTTCCCATTGGCTTTGGCTTCTGTGACCGCGCCCGGTGACGATCCGGCCAGGGCCGCCGGGCGGGTCTACGCCATCAACACCGCGGGCTCGATCGTAGGCTCGCTGGCTTTCAGCTTATGGTTTATTCCCACGGTCGGGTCGCGGCCGTCGCAGCAGATTCTGATCGGGATCGCGGTGCTGGCCGCCATCCTGGCGGGAGCCTCCGTGGCCCGCTACGCCAGCCGCAAGGCCAGCTTCGCTGCCGCAGCCGCGGCCGCTGTACTTCTTGGTTGGGGACTGGTGGCAACCGTCCAGGACGTGCCCTGGGAAGTGATCGCCTACGGCCGCCGGATCGCGCCCATCATCCGCGCATTCGATCTCTACGATCGGGCCAATCCCACCAAAGTTCTGTTCCGGGGCGAGGGAATCAACTCCTCGATCCTGATCGCCGAGCGCGCGGGCCAGCGCCATTTCTACGTCAGCGGCAAGGCCGAGGCGTCCACCGCGATCCTGGACATGCGTCTGGAGCGAATGATGGGGCATGTGCCCGCGCTGCTGCATCCCAGTCCGAAATCCGTGCTGGTCGTGGGCTTCGGCGCGGGAGTTACTGCCGGATCGTTCACCCGTTATCCCGAACTCGAGAACCTGGTTATTTGCGAACTGGAGCCGTACATCCCGCCGGCTTCCACCCAATACTTCGGCAAAGAGAACTACGAAGTGCTCCATAACGCCCACACCCGCATGGTCTACGACGACGCGCGCCACTACATCTTCACAACCCGCGACAAATTCGACGTGATTACCACCGATCCGATCCATCCCTGGGTAAAGGGAACCTCCGTTTTGTATTCGAAGGAATACTACGAATTGGTGAAGCAGCACCTGAATCCGGACGGCGTGGTGGCGCAGTGGCTCCCGATTTACGACAGCGATCCCGATACCATCAAGACCGAGCTGGCGACGTTCTTCGCCGTCTTTCCCGAGGGAACCATCTGGAGCAATAACCTGAACGGGGACGGTTTTGACCTGGTGCTGCTGGGACAGGCCCGCCCCGGTCCCATCAACGTGGACGCACTGCAGGCGCGTCTGGACCTCCCAGGCTATGCACCGGTCGGCGCATCGCTCGGCGATGTGGGGTTCCATTCCGCGGTCGAGTTTCTGGCGACTTATGCCGGCCGCGCCCGCGACCTCAAACCGGTGACTGGCCGCGCGCAGATCAACCAGGATTTGAATATGCGGCTGCAGTACATCGCCGGTCTGGGCCTGAACTCCATGGCGTATCAGAAGACCTACAAGGAGATTCTGAAGTACCGGAAATTCCCAGAAGACCTGTTCGTGGGTGCGCCCGGCGGCCGCATGGATGCGCTCCGGACGCTGCTGAACACCCCCAAGTGACGGTGCCGGCCCGCAAAGGGCGCGCGGGCGCCCTCGATCAGGCTAAGTAAACTGCCCGCGCGCTCCGTTTTGCGGGCTGTAACTTAGAAGATAAACTTCATCGCCAGTTGGACCACGCGGTAGTCGCCGGGGATCAGCCCGCCGTTGGTGCCGCTGATGTCGTTGGTGATCGCCCCGAAGTTCGGAGCGCTCAATGTTGCGATGCCTCCAAAATTCACTCCGGATACGCCACCCGGAGTGCCCGGGTTCAGGTGATTGGGGAGGTTGAATGCCTCTCCCCGCAGTTGCAGCGACTGGCCTTCCCGAATACGGAAGTTCCTGGAAACGGCGACGTTCAACTGAAAGATCCCGGGGCCTTTCAGGTTGTTGTAGCCCAGATTGCCGTAGGTGCCCAGGGGAGCGTTCGCAAAAGCGGGGCTGGTGTCCCGGAGGTCGGCGCGGATGCCCGGCGCCGTACTGACCAGCCAGTGATCGACGCTTTGATTGGCGGGATATGGGTTCGCCAGGAGCTGATTGGGCGTCTGGTTGATGGTCGTAGTCAGCGCCACATCCGAGCCGGTGACGATGGTGAAAAACTGCGCGGACTTGATTTCCAGATTCGGCGCAAACTGCCAGTCACTCGCCAGGATCCTAGCGATCCGGTTGTTGAACTTGGGAGTCGTGCCCACCATGCTGATCTGGAACATTTGACGCTGGTCAAGTCCCTGACAATTGCCTCGCCATCTCCGCCGATCGCCCGGGATGGAGTTCCCGTTCCCCGCGGTGGGGTTCTGGAACCACTGATCGCTGATGCAATGCGACCAGGTGTAATTCACCAGCACGTTGATGCCATGACTCAGCCGCTTCTGTGCGGATAAATTCAAGCCGTCGTAAGTGGCCGTCCCGCCATCGTCCACCAGCCCGATGCCCCCGTAATATTGCCCCTTCAGCGGATCTTGCATGTACAGAGGCCGGCGGAAGTTCGCGCTGGCTTTGGAACAATCCGCGTAACTGACCGGGGCGACTACTCCCGCCGAGTTCACCTGCTGCAGGGTGCAGGCGCCCGTTCCAAACGAGATCGCGGGATTCAAATTCGTCCCGCTCACCATGTGAATCGTGCTGGTTGCCAGGAAATTGGCGCTCAGCAGCCAATCTTTCCCCAGCTGCTTTTGAATGCTGACGTTGTACTGGTTGACATAGGTCGGCTTGAAATCGCTCAGGGGAGAACTGACGTAACCGCCAAAAGTGGGGAAGGGAATATTCGCCGCTACGTTCCCGAATCCTGCCCGCGCAGCCAGGATGGACATGGGATTCTGGCCCTGCGGCAAAAGCCCACCGGCCCCACCCGGAAAGCTCGCCCAGGGATTGCTGAGAGTCGCGCCCCCAAAGTCGATTCTATTTCCGAAAGGCGCGCCGAATTGTTCCTGGCTCAGCGAGAGCATGCTCATTCGATCCCCGAACATGCCATACGCCACGCGAATGGTCATACGGCCGTCGCCCTTCGGATCCCAGGCGAATCCGATGCGCGGGAAAAACTTATTCCACTTGGGGCAGTTGAACGCGTTTCCGCAGGTATACTGCGGGTCGCCCGAAAATACCAATCCCGCCGGAGCGTTCTGGTAAAAGGCGCTGCGCACGTTTTGCCTGAAAAGGGCCGGATCGAAATGGAGATCCTGATGGTCGTATTTCTGATGTACCGCCATGTACGGTTCCCATCGAACGCCATAATTCAACGTGAACCGCCGTCCGATCTTCCAGTTGTCCTGAAAATATAGTGCTGCGTAATATTGGCGGCTGTAAAATCCGTACAGCGTGCCCTGACTCCAGCCGTTGGCGAGGCTGGTGCGTCCCAGCACGAAGTCCGCCAGCGCATTTCCGCTAACCCCTCCGTCGAAGACCGCTGAGCCCGTGGCGTTCACGCCGCCGGCGGACCAGTAATTCAACTGTTGATGGTAAATGCTGCCTCCGAACCCAAATTGGTGCGAGCCCTTCACCCAGTTCAGGTCGTCGCTGATCGACCACAGCGGTCCGTTGTGAGACACCCCAGGGGCTGCCCCCCCGCCGCCGATTGTGAAAAAGCCGGTGGCCGAGAGCGCCATGTTTTTGCCGCCCAAAGGGGAGACATTCGCGCCAAAATCGGCAAAGGAGCCATAGTTGTCCGGCACTTTGGAGATGTTGGTCCGGTTCACGCCCACGCGGAACGAACTCACCAGGCTCGGCGTGACCACCCAGGTGTCCCCTAGAGCGATCCCGTACACCAGATCGTCCAGGCCATAGGCCGAGATGGTCAGCGGATTTTTGCCGTCGTAGGAGGAGCCCTGCGTCAATTTCGCGGATATTATCCGCCCAAAGACGGCATGTTTCGAGTTGACTTGGTAGTCCATTTTTCCGGTAAACAGATTCTCGTCCTGGTTGCCGACAGTCGAAAAAGATGTACGCCCGGTGGGGTCCGTCGTCGCGGGAAAGGTTTTAAGAATGTTCAGAGCTGTCTTATCGAGCGAGGTGAACGGGATCTGGTTGTTGACGAAACCCAGCGATGCCGTCAGGGGCTTGACAGAACTGAAATCGCCTTGTCCCATGGCGGGGGTAGGAATGAAAGCCGTGTTTGCAGTTCCGTCCGAACGCAGCGAGGTTCTCTGATAACCGCCGAAGAAGAAGAGCTTATCTTTTCGGATGGGCCCGCCGATCACTCCGCCGAACTGGTTGCGCTTATAGGTATCACGCGGCTTGTTGGCTGCGTTGCTGAAATAATCGTTCGCGTTGAGGTGATAGTTGCGCAGGAATTCGAACAGATCGCCATGGAACTGGTTGGTGCCGGACTTCGTCGCGGCGTTCACGGTCGCCGTGGAGTGATAGCCGTACTGCGGCGCGGACGCGCTCCACTCTACCTTGAATTCCTGCACGGCGTCCGGAAACGGCAGAGGAAGGCTCAGGTTGTTATAGGGGTCCTGGTGTATGACGCCGTCCAGGTTGTAGGTTACGGCGTCCGGCATTCCGCCGGCGACGGTGACCACCACCGTGGGGTAATTCCGCACGCTCTGTAGCGAATTGTTGCCGGGAAAGTTGGCCATCCCGGCCAGGAAGATGAGGGAATGAACGTCGCGGCCATTCAAGGGCATCTCCATGATGCGCGCGTTGTCCACCACCTGGCCGATGCTGTTGGTGCGGGTTTCCACCTGCATGGTGGTGGCTTCGACCGTGACTTGTTCGCTGACCGCGCCCACTTTCATGGAGACGTCAAGCGTGGAGCTGCTGGCCACCTCCAGCACGATTCCGGTTTGCACGAACCGGCTGAAACCTTCCTTGGTCACTTCCACCATATAGGGACCGGTGGGAAGATTCGGAATCGAATAGCTGCCGTCCGTTCCGCTGGTCGCCGTGCGGACCACGCCCGTGGCGGTCTGGGTCGCTTTGATCGCCGCGCCCGGCATGACCGATCCGCTCGGATCTTTCACCACTCCGTTGATCTGAGATGTCTGCGCCCACAGCCCCGCAGATATGAAAAGGACACCGAATACGGTCTTGAACATGCTCCTATTTCCCCTTTCCCCACTTCGTTACGGAACTGCGCAAACAATATCAACACCGTAATCGGGTGTCAAGGGAGTGAAGGACCGGTGACTGCAGGACCGAAGGCTATCGGGCGCTCCGGTGTAGTAATTCTGCAACGCCTCTTGGCGTGCTCACCGATGTGGAGCCGCTTCTTATTTGCCCACCAGGTGCCCCAGGCTCTGATTGTTTTCGGAACAGATAAATTCGATCAGATCCGTGTCAGGCATCAGGCGCTGGTTCAGCCGGATGGTCCAAGGCTTGGTAAATGTCTTGGGATCATTCACGGTGACCTCGATTTCAAGAGTGCCGTAGTTCGGGCGCCGGAACCGCTCGATGATCTTGCCTGCGGTCGTGAAAGGGGTGCCCTCCTCGTCGAGCCACATCAGATCCCGAAAACCAGTCGTTTCGACTACCAGCGTGTCCCCCTCCCACTTGCCTGTCGAGTAGCCATACCACCAAGGTTCTGCATCGCCAGAGGGGAGAGGACGTCCGTCGGTAAAGATCTGCCGCAACCCTCCGTTGGCCTCGTAGATGATCAGAACGAGTCCAGGCGTCTGAATGATCTTGCGGGGCTGGGGATGGGAGTGAAGCTGTACCGGATGGAGCGGCAGACAGTGCGCGTCCGGATGGTCCTTGCTATTTTCTGCCAGGCGCTGCTTCCGGAGTTCCGCTGCCCAAGGCTGGAACGGCAAACCATCGGGAAACATGGAAGGGAGATCCTGGAAAGGCCTTGGCCCGGGAGCGGGCGGCGTACCGAATCCGCCGCCCCGGCCGGCGGACGCCCCTGGAGGCGTGCCCCGGTCCCAGATTCCGGACAGGTCCGGCCGGCCATCCGGAGTCCTCAAGGCAGGCGCGGTGAGGTTCAGCCGTCCGTCGGGAGTCTTCGGAGCACGCTCCGTCTGGTGCAGGGGCCATTGCGCAAAAAGCGCAGAAGAAAGCATCCCAAGCCCCAATGCCGCCAACTTAGTCGACCTCGTCATGCCACAGGATACTCTAGCGCACTCACAGGAATGGCGAATCGAAATGAGCTAGCCGGGCCTCCGATCCTGTTCGACTTCGCCTTTCCGCTAGTTGGCTAGCGGATCGGGTCGCATCTGGAACTTCACGAGTTTGCTGGTGGTCCCTTTGCCGCCTTCCATGTGGAAGGGCGCTCGCGTCGAGATCGGCGTGTAGATGCCCTTCCCCTTCCAGCCGGCGTTGGGATTGTCGATGCGGCCGTCAAGGCCTTTCGCGTAGTAGCCCATGGGATACGGAACGCGCAGCGTGATGAACTTGCCGTCCACCAGCACCAGCAGTCCCTCCGACAGATTGCCGGTCGCAAGCGGCGCGTCCTTGCCGACACCCAGCATGTCGAACCGGTCGACGAAGTTGTAGTACGCCGATTCGGCACTCGCGTTCTCCACCGCCCCCTTGTAGTTGGGACCGGGGAACGGATAGAGCGTCCAGCCTTCAGGACACTGCTGTCCGGTCGCGGCAGCCGGGCCGTTGACCGGACCCTTGCACTTTCTGCGGTCGAAGCTGGCATAATGTCCGCTCGAAAGCGGGGCCCAGACGACGCCCTTGCTATCGACGTCCATGCCGCGAGGCGAGAAGCCTTGCACGGGCGCCTTAGAATTGGGCGTTAACGGATTAGACCAGGGCACTTCGTAATATTCGGCCAGTGCCGTCTCGGGCGGGTGGGATCCAGGGACGAAACGCACCAGCGCGCCGGGCATTCCCATCACCGATCCCCACACCGAGCCGTCCGGCGCCGGCGCCACGCCATAGAACGATACGTTGATGCGCTTGTCCTTGGCCGGATCGGCCGGCTTATCCGGTTCGGTGTAGGCGTCGCGCTTCCCGTTCCCGTTGTAATCGAGGACGAACGCGCTCCAGCCCTGGGACTGCTTCTCGTCGTGCGTCTTGTCCCAGATCTTCGTATCGAACCAGCCTTCGACGCCTGTAGGCCCGAACGACGACCACAGCACGCCGTTGTCGTCGAAATTCACGTGGCCCCACGTAAAGCAGGTGTCGATGGTGGTGGTCTCTTTGGTTTTCGGATCGTAAAGTTCCAGCCCCCGCTGGCCCTGGTTGATCGGGAATAACTTCGCCGACGGATGATCCGATCCCGCCTGGCACCATGCCGGCGTCGCGGGCTTACGGACACGCGCCGCGGCCCACACCCGGGACTGCTTATCCATCGAGAAGCTGTGGACCGTGGTCTGGCTGTTCCAGATCGCTTCATCGCCCCAATACGGGGAGGGTGCCGCCGGCTTGGTGGCGAAGGAACTCGGCGTCTGCGGATCGCGAACCCTCATCTTTACCTGGCTGAGCGAGTTGGTCTTTGGATCCAGAACCGTCAGGTAATCGCCGCTTTCTTCGAGCGCTCCATAGATGGGACCGTTGGCGTTCACAGTCGGATTATTCTTGTCGCTCGCGATGGCGTCATGCAGATAGACTTTCGGATCGGCCCAGTCCCACAGGGTGACGACCACGTTCCGCTCCTTACCCTGCGGACGCGACGGAGCAGCGGACGGCAACTCTCCATGCGCCACGCGATCGGTCCAGTCCGCGTACATGGCCAGCGCGCGCTGGCGGCCGACCTGGTCGAAGCGGGCACTCATCCCGCCGCCCGCCTGGCCGGCCTTGATCCGGAGATCCCAGGCGGCTTTCGAGTTCGCGGTCTTGCTG
>DATIRX010000024.1:0-5431 GCA_035469225.1 Bryobacteraceae bacterium | reverse complement strand
GCACCCCGGACGGACGCTGTAGTCGTTTCTACCGCAGCGCATAAGAACAACGTGGACGTCCCAATCCAGTCTGTTTCGACTGTGCAGATTTTGCACTTCTTGCGTGATTTTGCACTAAGAGTGCGCCTCTTGCAGATTGAGGCGCTACACCTTTTCAACAAGTTAGTCAATGGCTACAGAATCGACTTTCGTCCGCCAAAGGGGACGGCGAGATTTGCCGCCCATGTTCGCCATCAAGAAGTTTCATTTTGACGTCGATCTTGCCCTCCTGTTCGGCAAGAACAAGAAGGTGCCGGCGGTTCAGTTGGACGGAATGGAGATCTATGTCCCGCCCAAGGGAGAACGGCCCACGCTCGATTCGGCTCTGGTGCTTCAGGCACTCGATCTGGCGAACCTCAGCAAGATCATTCCGCTGGCGAAGGATGTCGAGCCTCGCGGCGTTAAGCTCTTAACGGAATCGCGCCCGAGTGGGGGCTCAAATCCTCAAGATTCAAAGGCTCAGCACGTGGCTCAGAACTGCAGGCGCACCACCAGCGTGCCCTGCCGCGGCTGTGGCGTCGCGAAGGTAGCCGCGGACGCCGCCGCGGGATTGGAGGCGGCGCCACCCACCGCCGCCGAGGGGATATAGCCGAAACCTCCAGAGGTTTGGCCATTGATCCGCGTCTGCGTCGCGAAGGCGTTTGTGGCGGTCGGAACGTTTATGCCCGCGCGGTTGAAAATATTGCTGAACTCGGCGCGGATTTGAATGCTCGCTCGTTCCTTGAACCGGAAGTTACGCGCCAGGCTGACGCTTTCCTGGGGGCGGCGCTGCATCCGGTAATCGCCGTAATGGGCGTTTGCGGTGCCGAAGTGTCCTAACGGCGGATTTACCCAGGCATTAGGGTTCAGCACAAACGTCGTATTAGGATCGAAACAGTGGCAATTCAGATCCACGGTGTAGAACGGTTCTCCCGGCACCCGGTCCACGTTGGTGCCCTGGAAGATGGACGAATTGAGGTTGGTGGTGGCCGTCGGAACCTTGAAGGGGAAGCCGCTCGCATACCGCAGCACGGCACCGGCAGTCCAGTCGTGCACGGCCCAGGAAACCAGCTTGTTCAGCCATCCGGCCGCCCCTTCGAACACTTTGGGCGTGGTGTAATTTCCGGCAATAATCAATGCCTGGGGCTGATCGAAACCCGACAGGGTTTTGTTGTTCGGCCGGTTGAATACGTCATTGATCACGGGCGTTGTCGTCGAGCCGTAATTGTTGTTTTCCTCGGCGCCCAGAGTCAGGCTCTTGGAGTACGTGTAGGTGACCACTGCGTCCAGGCCGTGTGAGAATCGCTTGGTCGCTTTCGCCTGCAGCGCGTCGTACCAGGTGTTCCCCAAGGGATTCCAGGTTTGGACGATGCCGGTGAACTGAGGCGCCGGGCGCAGCGATTGGGCTACGGTGAGTCCCAGAGGGAAACCGGGGTACGGCGGTTTGTTGAACCCGCGCGAGGCGGCCAGAGCGGAATTCAGCGGCGCCGCCAATAAACTGCGGTCGGCCGCACTATCCAAACTGAGTCCGTACGCGGCCAGAGTCGAAAACGGAATGGCGTTGGAGGCCCAGGGGCTCAATGTCTGCGCGGCCCACCACACGCCGCGATTCCCTACGTAGGACGCCTCTACCACCAGGTTCCTGGAAAGCTCCCGTTGCAGGCCAATGGTCCACTGCCATATTCTGGCCGGCCGTCCAGCGTTCTGATCCACCATGTTGGTGGGATTGCCGACCGTACCCGGCAGCGGCTGCTGCCCCGGATTGAAATCCGGGAACGTGATCTGGTAGGGCATGCCGCCGCGCAGAGTGAACGGGGGCGTTCCGTACTCCGGAGGAGCGAAGGGCTTGGTGGAGCCAAAGTTGCTAGCCTTGGACGCATCATTGCTGGTTTTGGAGTAGGAGATGCCGCCTCCAGCGCGAAATACTGTCTTGGCATTGATCTGATACGCCACCCCCAGCCGGGGCTGGTAAGCCCAAGGATAGTTCTTCGCAAAAGCGCAGTTACAGCGGCCCCCGCCGTATCCCTCAAAGATGATCGCGCCCAGCCGCCCGCCGGCGGTAGGATTGGGCGTGGCCATGGAGACATTGAACATGTACCCGTTGTGCTCTTTCAGATAGGTCTGAAAATCGTAGCGCAGGCCGTAATCGATAGTCAGTTTGCGGGTCACTTTCCAGCTATCCTGAACGAACCCGGCGAGGGAATGGTTTCCGGATCTCATCGCGGCCGGGACGCTGTCGTAACCGGTGTTGGGCGAGCCCAGGAGAAAACTGGCGTAGTTGAAGCCCACGGTCGCTGGCAAAGACCGGCCGTCGAGCGAGGGGTCTGCAGTCTGGTTGGAACTGTACAGCATGTTTCCCGAAGAGTAGGTCTCGCTAAAGGACGGGTAGCCGTTTATGATCAGCTCTCCCCCGGCTTTGTAGGTGTGATTGTTGCGAACCCAGGTGAGGGAGACCGTCCCCGTCGGCTTCAGGTTCTTGATCCGGAAATTCGAGGGCGGGCCAAAGTTGGTCATGCCGCCCTGTGCCTGACTGAGCACGGAAAAATACGGGAAGAGGTCCGTATTGGTCCCCTTGAAGCCGATCTTGCTGTTGTCGAATCGCGGGACGCCAGGATCGCTCCGGCTGTATACGTAGCCCGCGCCGATGTGCAACAGCAGCGTAGGCGTCATCGTGTAGTCGACATTGACGCGGTAGGTATCCGCCTTGACGTGACTGCCCACTGTGACTGAAATCGGGTAATCCAAACCTGAGTTGTTCGGAGAATCCGTCTGCGTGCGCGACCAATATCCGGAAAGTTTCAGCCGCGAGCTCAACGAGTGGTCCAGCTTGATCGAAGGAACCTGGGAGACACGCGAGTTGGAATACGACGGCACGTAGTTGTTGGTCAACAGGGCGTTGTTGGAGGGGAGGGGAATGTAATCCTGGATCTTCAACGCCACCGGATCGATATTTGTGAGCGGGATGGTATTGGCCGTATAGGGATCCCGATAGCGGATCCCGCCGATCAGCCGCTCCGTTGCGGGATCGTAAATTGTGTTCTCGAGGATCGCGCGACCCAGCCCGTCGGTGCCCATCGAGGCCCGGGGTGTCAGCGCTCGCCGGAAATCTCCCCTGCGATACTCCAGCGCGGGAACAGTAGTGGGAAAGTTATTGATGACAGTATTCTCGCGGAATTGCTCCCAGTTGAAATAGAAGAAGGTCTTATCGTGGCCGTTGTACAGCTTGGGAAGATCTACGGGCCCGCCCAGGCTGAAGCCGTAATCGTTGCGCCGCTGGCGCGGACGCAGCAGATGCCCCTTGCCGTCGTTCGTGAACGGCGTGCCGGCGTTCAGCGCTTCATTCACAAAGTAGTCATAGGCGCTGCCGTGAAACTGGTTGGTGCCGGACTTCATGGTGAAGTTGAACAAGCCGCCCCCGGCTTGTCCATATTCCGCCGCGTAGTTGCTGGTCTGGACGGCAACCTCCTGGGTCGCCTCCACGCTAGGTTGCGTCTGGGAGGTTTGACCCAGCGAAACCGTGGGGGTCGCGTCCTGTCCCTCTACTCGCAACGCGGAGGAATTTCCTTCCTGGCCATTCAGGCGCATGGTGTTGTCGGCCAGCCACGAGGCTCCGGGAATCAGATTCATTACCGAGTACGGGCTGCGAATCCCTGTCGCTCCCACGCTGGCAGTGCCGATTCCCAGTACCGGCAGGCTATTGAGCGTATCCGCGGTGACGTTGTGAGCCAGTTCGCCGCTCTCGGTCTTGAGCAAAGGGGTAGCATCGGTGACCGTCACCGACTCGCTGCTGGAACCGATTTCCAGGACGACGTCGATCCGAACCGTTTGCGCCACCGGCACAACCAGGTTGGGTCGAAGATACTTTTTGAACCCCTGGACATTCACCGAGAGCTCATAGTTTCCCGTGGGTACGGGGACAACGTAGTTGCCCGTGGAAGAAGTTCCTACCTGATAAACTGCGCCGGTTTCCACATTTCTCACTTGAATCGAGGCCGCGGCGACCACGGCGCCCGCCGGATCGGACACGGTTCCGGTGATCGTGCCTCGATCGCTTTGGGCCATCATCGGCAGCGTCAAAAGGAAGAAACAGCCACTCAGTTTTTTCGGGCGCATGCAGGATCTCCTCAACCAAAGACTGCGAGGAAGTCTACATCCGCGCGTTGTACTCGTCAAGGGGCATGGTCACCTTCCCAGTTCCCGCAGTATCCGCGTGGCTTCCTGGCGCACAGATTCTTCCGGACTGGCGGCAGCCTTCTGGAGGTGTGGAAGGGCGCCCGCCACATCGCCCGCATCTGCGAGCGTGGCGCCCAGGTCCAGATGGGCGCGTCCGTATTCGGGCCGCATCCGGAGCGCCGCCTGGTAGTGTTCCAGCGCCGCTTGCACGTTTCCCCGCATCGCGAATATTTTCCCCAGCAAATCATTCCCTTCCGCGGCCATCCGATTGGCGCGCAGCAGCACTTCGATCTGGCGCTGCGCGTCGTCGAAGCGTTTCACCCGGGCCAGTGCAATGGCGTAGTTGAATCGTCCAGCGGCGTAGTCCGGCTTGAGCCGAAGGGCCGCTTCAAAATGAGAGCGCGCTTCTTCGAAACGTCCGGAAGCCGATAGCACGTTCCCCAGGTTGCTGTGGGCCTCGGCGTAGTCCGGCTGGAGTCGAATGGCTTCCCGGAACGCCGGTTCAGCGCGCGAAAGGTCTCCGCTTTCGAGCGTCGCTCCGCCCAAACTGTTGTAAGCCTCCGCCAGATCCGGGTCGAGACTGACAGCCTTCTCAAAGGCCGCGACCGCTTCGGGTCTGGAACCTTGCCCCAGATAATTCAGACCGAGCTGGTGCCAGGTGGCCGCATCGCCCGGTGCGACATTCACAGCCCGTTGCAGACTTTCGATCGCCCGCGCAAACTGTCCTGCGGAGGTCAAGCCGGAAGCAAGCTTTTGCAGCGCAACCAAGGAGTTCGGCCCGCGACGGACGGCTTCCTCGTAAAGCGGCAGGGCTTTCTCATTGTGTCCGCTATCATTCCAAGCGTCTGCCAGGTGCAGGTAATATTCGAAGCGGTCGGGATGATGCTTCTCGATGGCTGCCGCCAGTTGCCTGGTTCCTTCCGTCAGATTGCTCTTTTGGCTCACCTGCGCGATCGCGAGGTACAGCTCGTTCGCCGGGCTTTCCGGCACTTGGGGGGGATAGTACAACTTGACTTCGCCGCGGTAGCTGTTCTCCTCGGTCTCGCGCCGTTCCGCGATCGGCGCCAGTAAATCGCCGGCAGGTTTTCGCCGCTGGATGTAGTGATCGGTCATAACGGCGTGGACCACGTCGTCCGTACGCCGCTTGGGCATGTGACAACCGATGCAGTCGCCGGACTGCGAGTGTTTTCCCGACGCTACCAGTTTGTCGAACGCAGCAGAGTGGCATCCGCGGCAAACC
>DATIRX010000023.1:0-3126 GCA_035469225.1 Bryobacteraceae bacterium | reverse complement strand
AGGGCTTTACTGCGCCCGTTTGCGAGATGGATTTTCGCGTTGGAGGAAAATTCCTCTGCTGCATGAAGTCGCCGGATGGGCAGGAGTTCTGGAATGCGGTTGAATACCACGAGATTGTTCCGTACGAGAAGATCGTTTCCTTGATGTACTTTTCCGACTCGAAGGGAAACAAGATCGAGCCTGCGCAATTAGGAATAGAACATGAGGCTATAGACGGTGCGTACGACGTGACCATCTTTGAGGATCTCGGAAACGGCCGGACGAGACTCACCTTCATTGGAAATGAGCCCATGGAGAGCGCAAAGAATAGCGGGCAATTGGAGGGCTGGAACCAGATACTCGATAAACTTGCTGCGGTTATTGCGGGGCTGGTACAGGCGAAATAGGAAGTTGACCTTTTGACGATCGTCATGCGCGAGATAATGAACGCAAAGCAAACGCAGGTCCACCCCTGTAACCCCAGCCAGGGGTGGCTTGCGGAGGCTTAGTTCAATCGCGCTCTCGTCACCTGGCCGAATCGTCGCCTTACCGGATAAATGACCCTTGGCTCAGCTGCCGCCTTGAGGCCATAAAAAAGTTGCTTCTGTTGTCGATTTTCTCCGAAAGCAACGACTAATAGGATGAACGACCCAGAAAAACCGGGGGCAGGTCCCCCGATTTTCCCCTGCCGACACAGCGTTCGCCATTGGCGGCCAGGGTGGTAGCATACTTTTTTGGATGGAGGTCTAACCGAACATGGCATTCGTTCGCGATCTCAAAGTTGCGGTTTATTCGTTGTTTCGCACTCCCGGACTGGCCGTTGCCGTGGTCCTTACCTTGGCGCTGGCCATCGGCGCCAATGCTGCGATCTTCTCGTTGGTGCGTGGCATTCTGCTCAAACCTCTGGTGAACCGGGACGAAGCCAGGCTGATCTATGTCCGCCAGAGCGCGCCGGGAATTGACACCGACAACACCACGTTTTCCGTGCCCGAAATCGCGGACCTGAAGTCCAGCGTCAAGAGCGTAGGTGCGTTCGGCGACTTCTCCGCGATGGGTTTCACCATGGTAGGCCTGGGCGAACCGCGCACCATTCGGGGTGGCGTCGTCAACGGAACGTTTTTCGACGTGATGGGCCTTCATCCCGTGCTGGGACGCCTGATTGGACCGCAAGATGACGGTCCGAACGCCGCCGGCGTTGTGGTCCTCACGTATCGTTACTGGAACACCGCCCTCAATCGCGATCGCAGCGTCATCGGGAAACAAATCCGCCTGGGCAGCATTGGCGACCGGACAGCGACCATCATCGGCGTGCTTGAACCCTGCGTGCCGTATCCGCAGGATACCGAGATCATCGGCAACGTGGTGATCAGCCCGCATCATCTTTCCGCAACCATGGTGACGGGACGCGTACATCGCATGACCGAGATGTTCGGGCGGCTGGGCCCCGGAGCCACGATCGAACAGGCCCGAGCGGAATTGCGCACGGCCTACTCGGCCATGACCCAGAAGTATCCTGAAGCCTATTCGAAACAGGCGAACTTCCAGATTGCGGTCACTCCATTTCGCGATGAAGTCACGTCCGGCGCCCGCACCATTCTGTTGGTGCTGCTGGCGGCGTCGGGGTTGCTGTTCATCATCGCCTGTAGCAATGTCGCCAACCTGATTCTGGCGCGGACCGTCCGCCGGCAAAGCGAACTTGCCATCCGCACCGCGCTGGGCGCAAGCCGGGGCGCATTGCGCCGGATGCTGCTGGCCGAAGGCCTGATCGTCTGCGGAATTGGAGCCGCGCTGGGCGTGATCAGCGCGCGACCGCTGGTCGCAATTCTGGCGCGCTATGCCTCTCGCTTCTCGGTGCGCGCCCTGGACCTGACCGTGGATACCAGCATGTTGTGGGTCGGAGCGGGACTGGCCATCATCGCCTCCGTGGTTCTGGCATTCGTCCCGCATCTGCCCTCAGGGGACAGCGCTCAGGGGCTGAGCCTGGCCACCGGTGGCTCACGCATGACCGGCAGCACATCCCGCCGCCAGCGCATCTTCGCGGTGACGCAGATCGCTCTGTCTTTCGTGCTGCTCACCGGAGCCAGCAGCCTGATTACGACGCTCATGGCCCTGCGCCGCGCGCAGACCGGCTTGGACACGGAGCATGTTCTCTCCATTAGCGTCCCCGCGATGTCCCATGGAAAAACGCCGGAACAGGTCATTGAGTTCTACAAGGAATCCATGCGGCGCATCAACGCCCTTCCCGGCGTCAACTCGACCGCCTTCGCCAACGTCATTCCCTGGCGCGACGGCCAGAGTTTCAGCCTGCAGTTCGCTGGGGACGGCCATCCCCATCAGGCTGGCAAAGACGATCCACGCGCCCGTTGGCGCACCATCTCTCCGGGGTTCTTCGCCGCCCTGGGCGTTCCCATTCTTGCGGGACGCGATTTCGATGCCCGTGACACGAAAAGCTCAGAGCCGGTCGTCATGGTAAGCCAGTCGCTCGCCCAAAGCATGTATCCCAAAGGCGATGCCGTCGGCCACCATATCTACTGGTCGGACCCGGTGCTGGAGTTTCTTCCTGGAAGCGATGCGGAAAAGATCCGCGTCAAGGGGCCGCACCGGATTATTGGAGTGGTTGCGGATATTGACGACGAGCACATTATTCCCCGGCCTACAGTCACCGTCTATAACACGTTTGAAGACGGCCCCATGTTTGGCGCCGACCTTTTCATCCACTCCAGCCAGGACCCCTACGCTCTGGTCTCTCCGGCCACGCGCATCATCCGCGAGCTCTCCACCGATCAGCCGGTCGAGAAGCCGTCAACGCTGAAGGATGTCCGCACCGAAGTGCTGACTCCGGATCGCCTGAACTCCGTGGTGTTTAGCGTATTCGCCGCGGTGGCTCTGGCGATCGCTGTGATCGGCGTCGCCGGAGTTCTGGCATTCTCGGTCAGCGCGCGCACACGCGAGTTCGGTATCCGGCTGGCGCTGGGATCGCAGCCGCAGCAAATCCTGCGGGATGTGATCGCCCAAGGCGCACTCATGGCGGTCCTCGGGGTCTTCGCCGGAGCGGCGCTGGGGTTCGCCCTGGCGCGGATAGGAGCCAGATACTTTGGAGATCTCAAGATGCCCGGCGCTTTGCCGGTTGTGGCCTCGGCCCTGATA
>DATIRX010000022.1:0-21927 GCA_035469225.1 Bryobacteraceae bacterium | reverse complement strand
AGTGCGGCTGCGCCTTCCAGGGCGACGGGGTTAATGGTGGAAGCGATTTGCCGGATACGTTCGCGCGACGCGTTCTCGTCCACCGGAATGCCTTTGGCTCGCGCGGCGCCCGCGGCAAACTCGGCCGGAGGCTGCTCATGGCAGGCGAAGCACCCGCTCTTTTTGAAGAACTGATCACTGGTGCTCTCCAGCAAGTGAATGCTGCGCGCGATGGCCGTGCGAGTGTCCGGCAGCTGGTCCGATACGCGGACGGGTTTGGCGAGGTCCTTCGGGGTTCCTTTCAAGGACCGGATGACTTCCGGGTCAGCGAATTTGTAGGCCCAGTCGAGTGCAGTCTCGCCGTCGTGATTGGTGGGGCGAAGGTCGGCGCCGTGAGACAACACCAGGTTTACCGTGCGCCGATCATACCGGTCAGTGCCGACGGCCAGCATCAACGGCGTGAAGCCGCGGTAATCCTGAGCGTCGATTTTCGCGCCGGCGTCGAGCAGCGTCTTGACGGCTTCGGGCGGTCCGAATGCGGCGGCCATCAGCAGGGGAGTCCATCCGCCAAATTCAACCGTCCCGGTCTGAATTTTCGGCAGGCCCTCAGTCTTCGAGACGGCGTTCACCTTGGCGCCTTTCGCCATGAGCAGCTTCACGGCCTCGACATTCCGGTTCCCGGCGGCGTTCATCAGCGGGGTGAGTCCGATGAAGGTGTCGGGCGTCTCGAAGTCGGCTCCTGCTTCGACCAGAAGGCGAACGGTTGCAGTGTCGTTTCCGAACGTCGCGGCGTTGAGAGGCGTAACGTGCCGCTGGTCCATGACATCCACCTTGGCGCCCTTGGCAAGCAGGAGACGCACAACTTCGGCCGACGGATTCGTGAAGGCGGCGATGATGAGCGCCGTCCGGCCGCTTTTCGCGGTTGTGTTCACTTGCGCGCCATGATCGAGCAGCAGGCGAACCTTGGCTGGATCGGAAGCGGACCACATCAACGCGGTAGAGCCGAATGCGTTTTGTGCGTTGACATCGGCTCCCCGATCGATCAGCAGCCGCATGGCCTCGAGCGAGCCGATCTCGGCTGCGTACATGAGAGGAGTGATCCCGCGGCTGTCGGCAACGGCAGCGTTGGACTGTTGACCGAGCAACACCTTCAATTGCGCCAAATTGTTTTCCCGAATAACGGAGTAGAACTTGTCCGGGTCCTGGGCCATCGCCGCCATCGCGATGGTCGCGAGCAGACACGCTTTGCGCATGCCCGGATTATATCGAAACGGTCCAGGGCCGGGTAGCATTCGCCTCAAGCAACTGGAACCGGAGATAGCCGTCATAATAGCAGCGGATGAAGCGCGACACGCTGCTCGATTTCTTCGCGGACTTTGCGGACCTTCCGGATCTATTTCTGGTCTACGATGACGGCTTTCGCGTCGAGCAGCGTAGTTACCGGCAGACCGCGCAAGCCGCTCGCGCTTTAGCTGTACGGCTCCGCGAAGCGGACGTCCGCAAAGGCGACAAGGTCGTAATTTGGAGCGAAAACCGGCCGGAATGGATCGCCGCGTTCTGGGCTTGCCTGCTGACCGGGGCAATCGTGGTCCCGGTGGATTACCGTGCTTCGTCCGGATTTCTATTGCGCCTCCGCGATAAGGTTCAAGCCCGCGTCGTCTGGATCGGCGACGAAGTCGTGTGGCCCGAGGGCGCCGAGCCTCGCCCCTGGCGGCTTGCCGAAGTCGACTGGCTGGACACGCGCACAGCTCTCCCCGAGCCCGTGAATCGCGACGATCTGGCCGAAATCGTTTTCACTTCCGGAGCCACGGCGGATCCCAAGGGCGTGATCATCACGCATCGCAATATCCTCGCCAACATCGTGCCCGTGGAAAGGGAGATCCGGAAATACCGGCGCTTCGGCGGCCCGTTCTTTCCTCTTCGCTTCCTGAATCTTCTACCGCTGAGCCACATGTTCGGCCAGGCCATGGCGACGTTCGTCCCGCCAATGCTTCCGGGCGTGGTGGTGTTCATGCGGGGATACAGCCCAGACGAGATGATCCGGCAAATTCGCGGGCGGCGGATCTCCGTGCTGGTGTCCGTGCCGAAGGTCCTCGATATCCTGCGCGAGTACGTCGTGCGTCTGTGTCCCGAGTCCGCCACGGCCTTGCCTCCGGGTGCACGCTGGCCGCGGCGCTGGTGGCATTACCGTCGCGTTCATCGCCTGTTCGGCTGGAAGTTCTGGGCGTTCGTAGTGGGCGCCGCACCGCTCGCGCCTGATGTAGAGGAGTTCTGGTCGCGCCTCGGGTTTCTGACCATCCAAGGCTACGGGTTGACGGAAACCGCACCGATTGTAACGCTGAATCACCCTTTCCACGCGCGCCGGGGCACGGTCGGCACACCCATCGGCGGCGTGGAAGTGAAGATTGCGCCCGATGGGGAGATCCTCGTGCGCGGCGAAAACGTCAGCTCAGGCTACTTCGGTGCGGCTCCGGACACACCAGACGCTTCCTTCGAAGATGGCTGGCTGCACACCGGCGATATCGGCGCATTCGACGCCGAGGGCAGACTGTTGATCCGGGGGCGCAAGAAGGAAATGATTGTCACACCGGAAGGCTTGAATGTCTTTCCGGAAGATGTGGAGCGCGTGCTGGACGAAATCCCCGGCGTCAAGGAATCCGCGGCCGTGGGGAAGGACCGGGTTCACGCGGTGATGGTGCTCGATCCCGGTGCCGATGCAGCCGCTATTGTCCGCGCCGCCAATAGCAAGCTCGAAGATCATCAGCGCATCCAAGGTCTGAGCCTGTGGCCGGAGCGCGAGCTGCCGCGTACGGAGGGTACCGGCAAGCTGAAGCGCGCGGCGATCTGGCAGTGGGTGAACTCAGGAGGCCGAATAGGTCCGGCAGAGCCGTCACGCGCCGGCAGTGCCGCGGATCGACTCATCGCGCAGTACGCGCGCGGGCGAACGCTCACACCGGAGACGACGCTCGAGGAACTGGGGTTGAGCTCGCTGGAACGCGTCGAGTTGATGATTCAGTTGGGCGTGAGCGAGCCGGATTTCCAGGTGGCGCGGACCGTTGGCGACCTGACCTCCATCCGCGAGCAGCCCGCGGTGGCGGCTCCTACGCAGGACATTCCGAGTTGGCCGCGGTCGAGGACCGCTTCTTGGGTGCGCGATATCGGCCTGGCGCTCGTGATTCTGCCGCTCGCGCGGCTGTTTGCCTGGCTGCGGATCGAAGGGCGCGAAAATCTCGAGCACCTCGACGCTCCCGTGATCTTTGCGTCGAATCACCAGAGTCATTTCGACGGCCCTTCGATCCTCATGGCGCTGCCCTATCGCCTGCGCCGGCGGGTCGCAATCGCGGCATCGCGCGAGTTTTTTGCGGCGCACTTCCATCCCGAACGGTTCTCTCGCCGGCAGAGATTCACCAGCGGCCTGAGCTTTTTCCTGGCCTCTTTGTTCTTCAACATCTTTCCGCTGCCCCAGCGCGAAGTTGGCGCTATGGATGCGCTGCGGTATGCCGGACGCCTGATGAGCGAAGGCTGGTGCGTGTTGATTTTTCCAGAGGGCGATCGGACCGATGCGGGCGAAATCCACGCTTTCCAGCCCGGCGTCGGCATGATGGCATCGCGGCTGGCGGCACGCGTGGTCCCCGTGCGCCTGGAGGGCTTGGACCGGATCCTCCACAAGCGCTGGCGCATGGCCAAGCCGGGCCACGCGCGGATCAAGTTCGGCGCGCCACTGCGTCTGGAGGGCGACGATTATACGTCACTGGCGCGGCGTGTCGAAGCCGCAGTACGAGCGCTCTGAAGTTGCCTCGCACCCCGCAGTATCCCGATCGCCCCCGACGATTTGGCCGTGTGCCAGCAGCGGAATCCCGCCTTCCCGCGGCACAGAGTCTACCCTATGTAACCGGCAAGCAGGAAAGGGAGCCTGATGAAATGAGCCGGCAGGCGCAGGGGGGTGCCTGATAACACGCAATATCGCTAGGTATTCACGCCTGGAAGGAGCCTGGCAGGTTCGGGTGACGCCCCGCAAGCAAAAAGTAGCTTCCGTATGCGCCTTGATTCAGGCACAATCCGCTTCCTGATCGGATAAACTCAACAATATCCTGCGTATGGCAATGTCCATAGGCGACAAACTCGGCCCGTATGAGATCCTTGCACTCATCGGCAAGGGTGGGATGGGAGAGGTGTACAAGGCGCATGATCCCCGGCTGAATCGCGACGTTGCGATCAAAGTTCTTCCCACAGCTCTGGCGCATGACGCGGAGCGGTTAACGCGATTCAAAGTTGAGGCCCGAGCCGCCTCCGCGCTCAATCATCCGAACGTCGTGACTATTTATGAAATCAATTCTGACAATGGCATACACTTCATCGCGATGGAGTATGTCCACGGACGGGTGTTGTCCGAAATCATCAGCAAAGGCAAGAATATTTCTCTAGCGGAAACGACGAGCTGTGCGATTCAGCTCGCGGATGCGCTCGCCACCGCTCACCGGGCCCGTATCGTTCACCGCGATATCAAGCCCTCCAATATCATGCTGACCGACGAAGGGCTGATCAAGGTCCTAGATTTCGGATTGGCGAAAGTCAATGTTCCCGACCCAGGCGGGCTTCAGGAAATCCCGCATACACAACCTGGCGTTGGAATGGGAACGGTCCAATACATGTCCCCCGAGCAGGCCTCTGGCGACGTAGTAGGTTCCCACTCGGATGTTTTTTCCGCGGGCATCGTGCTCTATGAGATGTTGAGCGGTCAGCGCCCGTTCCGTGGATCGTCTCAAACCGAACTTCTGCGGGCAATCCTGCACGCTGAACCGCCGCCCTTGCAGTCGATTGCTCCGGACGTGCCGTCAGAGTTCGCGCGTATTGTCCACCAGTGTCTGCAACAGAAGCCCGCGTCCCGTTATGCGGATGGGGCCCAGTTGGCCAGGGATTTACGGGCGTTCCAGCGCCGCCTGGCGCGGGCTGGCCTGGATGATCACAGCACCGTTACGATCCCGGCTCGCGGGGCTCGATCCAGGGTTTCCGGAGGATCACGCCGTGTCCGGATCAGCGCGGTTGTCGCAGTGCTGGCGCTCGGCGGCGGGATCGGGTATTGGACGCTCGGCCATCCGCCACTCTCGGCGGTCCGCGAGGGGCAGCTTTCTACGGGCATTTCCGGAAAAGCCCTGCGGGATGCGCGAGCGTATTTGCAACGCTACGACGGTAAAGGAAACATCGACCGCGCTATCGAGGTATTGGAACCCGCCCTGCAGATGGATGGGCAGAACGCCGGACTGCAGGCGGCTCTAGCCGAAGCGTATATGCGGAAGTACGGAGCCACTTCGGAAAAACAATGGCTACAAAAGGCCGTGGAGAGGGGCCACGCGGCCGTGACCGCTAACGATGATCTGGCGGCGGCCCACGTGGCGCTGGGCATGGCGCTGGGGGCTAGCGGACGCACGGAGGAGGCAGTCCACGAACTCGATCGCGCACGCGACCTGGACCCGCTGAGCGGATCCGCTACTCTCGCCTTGGCAAAAATCCGCGCGGGCCAAGGTCAAATCGAGGAAGCGGCCCGGCTATACCAACGGGCCATAGACCTCAACCCTGCTGACTGGATTCCATTAGCCGACGCGGGCGCTTTTGCGTATCGCCGCGCGCGCTATCCCGAGGCTATCGCCCAGTGGAATAAGGCCCTCAGCCTCTCTCCTGACAATATGACTGTCATGGGCGCGTTAGCCGGCGGCTACCATATGAACGACCAGTACGCGGAGAGCGCTAATATGCTCCAACGGGTACTGGAACTGGATCCCGCCGCTTCTACCTGGACGAACCTGGGTACCGCGCGTTTCTTCGAGGGGCGCTACGCCGAAGCGGTGAGCGCCATGGAGAAAGCTACTCAACTCGACCCTAATAAGTATCTCTACTGGGGCAATCTGGGCGACGCTTACCGATGGGCACCCGGCTACCAGGAAAAAGCTCCCGGTGCGTACCGGCGTGCCATTCGATTGGCGCGCGACGCATTGACAGTGAATCCAAATGACGCCCTGACCGAGAGCAGACTGGGAGCGTATCTAGCGAAGTCCGGAGATGCGACCAGTGCGCTGGCCGCCATCGAGAAAGCCCGTCAGCGCTCACCCAACGATCCCACAATCCTGTGCAATAGCGCCGTCGTTTACGAACTCATCGGCCGCCACGACCAGGCATTCCCTGCGCTGGAGCGCGCGATTCAGCTTGGCTACTCTATGCATGAAGTCGCCAATGAACCCGAGTTCACGTCGCTCCGGTCCGATGCGCGTTACGCGGAACTGCTGCGGCGGCACCCCCTTGCCACCGCCGGAAAAAAGGAGTAAAGTCCACCCTCATTTAGTTAGAAAGTGAGGAAATACCGTGTACGTGATGAATTTGCTTTTTGATCTTGCTAAACCCGGAGATGGCTTGTTCGAACCAAGCCCTAACCCAGCGGGTCCGCTCCCTGCGGCTTTGAATTGCTCCCAGACGTGGCTTCGTCTGATGAACGCAGCGGCAGTTGAGGTTGCGGACCTTGGCGCAGGGATCGATCCCGCCGCTCTTCCGGGCGGCCTGCACTGGGACATTATAGGACCAGGCCCACTCTATGTTCCAAATCACCTAGCTGGCGGTGGAAAACACGTTGTTGGAGTACGAATTGCACCCAAAACCGCCGGCGCGATTACGGCTGCCTCCGCTCTAGAGTTCGTGGCCTCCTTCGGGGCACCCCTTCCCGGCGTGACAAAATTTGCGAGTCCGTTTGATCTGACGGGCCCGCCTGATGCGCTTACCACGTTTCACGCTCAGCCTGGTTTATTTGCCGTGCCGGACCATGGGTGGTTCGTAAAACTGCACACCATCGACAAGCCCTCTCCTCACGCGAACATTGCCCATCGGTATGAGTTCTCGGTGGGTGTGATTATTACGCCTGCACTCGGCGGGCCAAGCAAGCATTTCGGCATCGATCCAGAGATGGATATCGGCCTATAGCTAGCGCTTCCGGCCGTGCACGAGCATGCACTCGCCCAGGGTCTAGATTGGCGGCGAGAATTTCCGATAGGAGCCCTATTCTGAGACGGATCGCCCGATTAGCGGCCGCCACCATAGCGATGATCGCAAGAGACGCACGAGGCTACCGCTTCAATCGTCCAATAGACATGTGTCACGGTTTTCGAGCCGTCCTGGTTGTAGCGCTCGTAAGTTGAACTGCGTCCGTTTTGTGACTGGCTCACCAGCATGCCCCAGCTATTGGGATCGTCCGTGATGTCAACGTCGGCCTTGGACGATACGGGTGCTGCTGACACCGTGGAGGTGCTGTCGAGGTGATTGTAGATAGTGGCCAATTCTTCGAAGTCATGGTCGTTGGGTGCCGTGCTGGCAGTGCAATCGCACCAGGCTGCCGGACCACTGAACCCACCGAGAACACCGAGGAGACGGGCCGTGTGACTCACGGTGTGACTTGATTTGGTTTTCTGGCGCTTTCGGAACTTGTGGCCCTTCGCGACGTGTATACCTTACGTGCTATCAATACGGGGCCAAAGAACAAGTCCCACCCCGGGGCACCAGCAGTCAGCCCTCGTATCCGCCTTTCCGTAGCAGATCGAGGCCATGCTGGGTATAGCGCAGCGTCGAAGAACTTCCGAGAGAGTCGAGCCCGTCCTGGGTAGAAATCCAAACGGCCCCGTCTACGTCGAACGCCAGCGCCCCATCCGGCGGCGTAACCACACCCGTGGGGACCTCTTCCCAATGTTCGTGATCCACGTTGAAGAGCTTCACCGCCCCGCCTCAATTGCCTTTTTTCTTGATCTCGCCCAGGGGAGTGTCTATGGTTCCGTCGTTATTGATGTCCAGAGGCATATCCTCGTCCGGCGCTCCCGGCTTGCGCAGGATGATCCTCGTGCCGCTCATCCAGCACTCAAACTCCTCGCCGCCCTCGCCGATGAGGTTGGGAACCGTGGCCTTGCCGGCGCGGAAGACGATGGTGAAGTTCCCGAAGCCCCCGGCCGAACTGCCGTAGCGGCCTTCGATCTTGCCCGCGCAGCTGACCATGCCAGCCTTGGGAGGGGTGCCGCCCTTGGCTTGCGGCAGAGGCTTGTCGCCGCCCGGCACCAGGCGCAGGTTATTGCCCTGGGCCCAGGCAGTACGTTTGTCGGCAAGCGTCACCTGATATTCCAGTCCCTTTTCCGTGGTGACCTCGCCATCCATCCAGCGGCCCTCGATGTTCACCTGCACCCGGTCGTGTAGCTGGTAGAGTCCATTGGCGCGATCCTCCGCATTGATCGGCCCGATGCGGCGCAGCTCCGTGGGATATGGCTTCCAGACGTCTGCCCCGCTCTGCGCGTGGACGTAATAGTTGTTTCCTCTGACCTGCAGAACCTTGGCGTCCATCCAGCCAAATGCAGTATCGATCTTGACGGTATCGCCCACTTTGAATCCGCCCACGCCGGCCTGGCCCGGTGCACCAGCCTTAGGGGCAGCCTTTGCGGTACCGGCGGGGGTTTGCGCGCTCAACGCAGCGGCCAGCGCGAGGCTCAGAAGGGTAGCGGAAGGCAGGTGGGGGTGTCGCATGAGGAATAGTATATTGTGGTTGGCTGATATCCGCATGCCCCCTCCGCCCCGTCCCTTCCCGGCCGCCGCGATCGCGGCACTCAGCAACGGAAACAAGATCGAAGCGATCAAGATCGTCCGCCAGGAATGGGGGACGGACCTGAAAGATTCCAAGGACGCGGTGGAAGCCTACATCAAAACTCAGCCCGCATTGGCCGCCACCATGCAGGAAGCCAGCGCCAGCTCCCAGCGCAGCGGCTTAACGTGGCTGTTCGTCGTGGCTCTTATCGGAGCCGTGATTTACTATTTCCTGCGCGCTCGTTAAATACAATCCCGCCACGCCGATTACGATCAGAACCGCAGATACGCAACGCAGCACGGTCACCTGTTCCTTGAACCATAGAACGCCCAGGATGAACACCATCAGCGTTCCTATCGCCGACCAGACGGCGTAGGCGGTGCCCACAGGAATCTTGGCGACCGCGATGGAAAGTCCGAACAGGCTGACCAGGTAGAAGGCGAACATCAGCACGGTGGGCCACAGCCGGGTCATTCCTTCGGTGAATTTGAGCGTAAGCGTGCCGGCCACCTCAAACACGATCGCGACGAATAGGATCGCCCAGCTCACGCCGACATTATGCCAGGGTCAGCGACAGCTCGAGATCGCTGCGCATCTGGTCATAAATGCTGGAAGTGGAGGATTCCTCGCACACCCGCATGTAATCGGTAAACCGCGGCGGCGCGGGAACGCCTTCCTTCAGCAAGCGGCAATTGTCGTACACCAGGTCCAGGGAGCAGAACCGGTAGTACAGCTCCAGGGCGTGCAGCAGATGGCGCGGATGACCCTCGCCGGCGGCCTGCATCACCCGCGTGGCGGTAAGCTGGCGCATTCCGCCGACTTCATAGCGGTCGCGCGACGATCCGCCCCGCAAGCGCGCGTATTCCTCCGCCAGTTCTTTCCAGCGGACCGAAGCGCCTGTTCCTGCCGAGACATGATAGCGGTTGTGTTTCAGGCGCGGGGCGAACAGCAGATGGGTCAGTGCGTCAGCAGCCCAATCGACGGGAACCACGTCAATGCGGTTTTCCAGATCCCAGGTGATGAAACGCAATGCTTCCACGGCCCGCAGGACCCAGAAGATGCTGCCGGAGGGCTTGCATCCCAATTCCGTGTGTCCGACAACGATCGACGGACGGGCTACCACCAGGGGAAGATCGGCGAATTGCTCGCTGAGCAGGCGCTCCGCTTCGGCTTTGCTGCGCGTGTAGGCCACCAGGTGCTGGGCGCGCTCATTGGGGTAGTCGTCTTCGTGGACGATGGGCGAGGGAGACGCCCCGCAAATCGCGGCCGTACCCGTGTAAATAAATCGTTCGAGATTTCGGCCACGCATGGCGGTGGCCAGGGAGAGAGCTCCCTCCACGTTGGTCTTGCGGATTCCCCGGCTATTGCCGAAGGAAGTGCTGGCCGCCAGATGCATCACGTGGGTAACGCCACTTAGTTTCGGCGACTGGTGCCAGGCATCCGACAGCAGGTCCCCGCGCAAGATCTTCACGTTCTTGGGCAAAAGATCCTTCGATCCGAAACGGCCTATCGAGCGGCGCACGCGTTCGTCGGCGGATTCGTCATCGTCGGCTCGCACCAGGCAGACGACCTCGCCGTCGAACGGGGACTCGAGGACTTGAGAAAGGAACGCGCCTCCCAAAAAACCGGTTACGCCGGTGAGGAAGACCATCGGGGCGCTCCGAGAGCTCTTACGAATAAAACCATTTGCCAAGCTGGTACACCCTGTGCCTATATTTTGGCACCGCCAGGCCAAAATCGGAGCGTGAAGGGCAGTTAAAATCCCGTAATGGATAGGGAAACATTACGTTTCCGCAATGTTAAGGCTTCGTAAGCTGGACCGGTACGAGCTCCTTCAAAATCGTCCCCGCGACCTCTTTACCGCGCTCGCCCACCTCGCCGATGGGGCCGACGCAGCTGGGGCAGCCGGATTCGCAGGGGCACGCCGCCAGCAGCCTGGCCGCCCCTTCCAGGAGCCGCGGAGCAAGTTTAAAGAGCGCCGCGCTTTGTCCGATGCCCCCCGGGTAGTTGTCATACAGGTACAGATTCGGCTCGAAAGCGGCCAGGGTCCCGGCGATATCCTCGGTGATGGATACGCCCAGATCGCGCGGATCGCACATGACACCGAGAGCCGCTACGGTTCGTAGCAGCGCAGCCAGCGCGACCAGTCCGCCTTGGCGATCGGTGGGCGAGAGATCGGGAAAACGCGCCAGGAATCCGGCCGGAAAGTGCAGCCAGAACGCGGTCGTATGCATCTCCTGCTCCGGCAGCGACAGATTGCCGGCGCCCACGTTCTCCATGGTGTAAAACTTGATCTTTTTGAAGCCGACGATCTGCCGGTTTAGACGCACGTCGCCATGCGCGGACTTTACTCCACCGAGGGGGAAAGACTCCACTTCTTCGAGCTCCTTGACCTGGGTGTAGTCGATCGCGTCGGTGAAGTAATCGGAATCCACGCGGCGCACGTAGGCCTTGCGGCCGGCGTAATCGAAACGTTCCACCTGGTACTGCCGCGCGTCGTGCAGATAGATGGCCTTCTCATGTAAAGTCGTCAAGGCCGCGGTGAAGGATACCTCCGCGATCACCTGGTGATCGGCGGTCAGGTCCACCACCACGAAGTTATCGCTCGAAACCGAGCGCAGGCTTACGGCATCGGCCGGATAACTCTCCGAGGTCCAATGCCAGGATGTTCCGGAGTGATGCAGCAGCTTCAGGTCGCTTAGAAAGCGGCACAACTCGCCGCTATCATGTTCGCCAAACCGCTCGCCGTCGCGAATCGGCAGCTCGAAGGCGGCGCACTTCAAATGCGATAGCAGGATTTCCAGATTATCCGGATTGATGCAGGCGCTCTCCGGCGGCCGATCGAAAAAATACTCCGGATGCTCGATGATGTACTGGTCGAGCGGCGCGCTGGAAGCCACCAGCACGGCCAGTGACGCAGTCTGGCGGCGTCCCGCACGGCCCGCGCGCTGCCACGTGGATGCGATCGTTCCCGGATAACCCGCCATCACCACGGCATCCAGCGAACCAATATCAATTCCCAGCTCCAGCGCGTTGGTGGCTACGACAGCGCGAATGTCCCCGTCGCGCAGCTTGGCTTCGATCTCGCGGCGCTCTTTCGGCAGGTAGCCGCCGCGATAGCCACGCACGCTCGGATAGTCATCCTTCAGATAAGTGAGAAGAATTTCCGTGGCCAGACGGCTGTTGGCGAACACCAGCGTCTGCTGGCCCCGGTCCAGAAGCTCGCGCGCCATGCGCCGGGTCTCATTCAGATAACTGCGCCGGATCCCGAGTGCTCGATTCACCACCGGCGGATTGTAGAACACCACGTATTTATCGCCGGAAGGAGCCCCGTTGCGTTCCACCAGCTCGAACGGGAGCCCGGTGAGAGACTCAGCCAATTCCATGGGATTGGCGATGGTGGCGGAGCAGCAGATGAACTGCGGCGACGATCCGTAAAACTCGCACACGCGCTTCAATCTCCGCAGCAGGTTGGCCAGGTGGCTGCCGTAAACGCCGCGGTAATAATGCAGCTCGTCTATGACGATGTATTTCAGATTCTCGAAGGCCTTGGCCCACTTGGTGTGGTGCGGCAGGACGCCGGCGTGCAGCATGTCCGGGTTGGTGAAGATGACGTTGGCGCGCTCGCGGATCGCGCGGCGCGCGTCCTGCGGCGTATCGCCGTCATACGTGAACGCGCGAAGATCCGATCCCATCGCGTCCACGGCTTTTTGAAACTCATGCAGCTGGTCCTCAGCCAGAGCCTTGGTCGGGAACAGATACATCGCGCGGGCGTTGGGATCCGCCAGCAGCCCGTTCAGAACCGGCAGGTTGTAGCACAACGTCTTGCCGCTGGCCGTGGGCGTGACGATCACCACGTTGCGTCCGGCCGCGGCGTGGGCGAACGCCTCGGCCTGGTGCGTATAGAGCCGGGCGATTCCGCGCGTTACCAGGGCTTTCCCCAGCGCCGGCGAAAGAGTCTCCGGGAAATCGGCGAATTCTCCCGGACGGGCAGCCTGGCGTTTGATCGCGCGGACGGGCGAATCGGGATCGGCCATCCACTGCTCGAAGTGTTCGATGGCTCCGGAGAGGCCGCTCTGGCGGGCCGCCATCTTCTGCTGGGCTGGCTCGGGGAAACCGAGGCTGAGGTTCATGTCTTCGCCCTTTCTTCGCTAGAGTAGCAAAGTCAGAGCGGGCGAGGCGTGCCTGGCCCCTTAGGCGGGCTCGCGCACGAATTCGTAGCGCTCCAGAGAGGCAGCGAACGCCGATGTGGGATCCCCCCGAAGCACTTTGCCCACGCACCGCAGGCGAACGTCTTTACGCAAGCCAGGGGTCCGCGGCAGGGTGATCAGGTATTCGATGGCTTCGCCCAGAGGCAATTGACTTTCCGACGTGAACAGCACGCCCGTCGAACTGACATTTCTGGTTTCTCCGCGGACTTTCGACCGGGAACCGTCCCGCACAATTTCAAACGGGAGGCGGAGTTCGAAGCGCTGGTGTTTTCGCTGCTCAATCATGATCTTCATCGACTGTACGTCTAAGGGCGTCTAAGGTCAATAGGTAACGGCTCAGGTAAAGGCCTTATCGTATTAGTACTTTGAGCGTGAATGGCCCACTCGGTACGTTCAAACAGCAGTATGGGAAAATGAAGACCACTTGCTAAAAAGCATCACCGTGCATGGTGCCCGCCAGCACAATCTTAAGAACATCGACGTGGAGATCCCGCGCAACACCCTGACGGTGATCACGGGATTGAGCGGCTCGGGCAAGTCCTCCCTGGCCTTTGACACCATCTATGCGGAGGGCCAACGGCGCTATGTCGAGACGCTTTCCCCTTACGCCCGCCAGTTTCTGGACCAGATGGAGCGGCCCGAGGTGGATTCGATCGACGGCCTAAGTCCGGCCATCTCGATTGAGCAGAAAACCACCAGCCGCAGCCCGCGATCCACGGTCGGTACGATCACCGAGATTTACGATTACCTTCGCGTATTGTATGCAGCCATCGGCGTGCCGCACTGTCCCAAGTGCGGTATCGAAATCTCGCGCCAGTCCACCGACCAGATCCTGGAGCAGGTGATGGCGCTGGGTTCGCAAGAGCGGGTGATGATCCTGGCGCCGATTGTGCGCGGCCGCAAGGGCGAGTATAAGAAAGAGCTCGATAAGCTGGCGCGGCAAGGCTTCGTGCGGGCGCGGATCGACGGAGTCCTGCGGCAGCTGGATGAGGAGATCACACTCGACCGGCGCAAAAACCACACCATTGAAGTGGTGGTGGACCGGCTGTTGATTAAGCCCGAGGTCGAAAAACGCCTGGAAGCATCCGTTGTTACCGCCACCAAACTTGCGGACGGCCTGGTGTTAGTGGCGGTGGTGAACGGTGAAGAGCGCCTGTATTCCACCAAGCTCGCTTGCCCGGATTGCGGCGCGAGTGTTCCGCAGCTGGAGCCGCGATCCTTTTCCTTTAACAGCCCCTTCGGAGCCTGCGAGACGTGTAACGGGCTGGGGAATCGCTGGAGCTTTGATCCGGTGAAAGTGATCGTGGATCCCTCGCGGCCGCTGCTGGATGGCGGCCTGGGCCCGGGCGGCGGGCACAGCTACGTGATTCATTCGTTGCAAGCTCTGGCGGCGCAGCACAAGATCCCGCTCCACAAACCATTCGAAGACCTTTCACGCAAACACCAGACCCTGCTGCTCGAAGGCGCCAACGGCAAGGCCGGGGTGCTGGGGATTCTGGAGAAGCACTATAGAGAAGAAGTCTCGAGCGAGGCCTATCACGATTGGTTCATGAGCTACATGTCGGCGCACACCTGCCCGGATTGCGGCGGTCAGCGGCTCAAGCCGGCCAGCCTGGCGGTGAAGGTGAAGGGCATGGCCATCGGCGAGCTGACCCGGATGTCGATCCGCAAGGCGCTCGAAACGGTGAAGGGGTGGAACTTCACGGGCCGCGAAAAGCTGATCGGCGGGCGCCCCGCCGATGAAATCCGCAACCGGCTGGACTTCCTGATGCAGGTCGGCCTGGAATACCTGAGCCTGGAGCGGTCTGCGGCGACACTTTCCGGCGGCGAGTCGCAGCGCATCCGGCTGGCCACGCAAATCGGCTCGCGGCTGCGCGGCGTGCTGTATGTTCTGGATGAACCCTCCATAGGCCTGCACCCGCGCGATAACGATCGGCTGCTGACATCGCTCGCCAAGCTGCGGGATCTGGGCAATACGGTTCTAGTGGTGGAGCACGACGCGGACACCATCGAACGCGCCGATTATGTGATCGACCTGGGACCGGGCGCAGGCCGGCTGGGCGGTGAGCTGGTGGCGCAGGGAACTCCCGCCGATATCGCCGGCAACCCGAATTCTCTGACCGGCCAATACCTCACTGGGGCCCGCGCAATCGGCGTTCCCGAAACGCGGCGCAAGGCCGGCGAAAAACGCGTGATCATCCGGGGCGCAACCGAGCATAATCTGCGTGGCATCGACGTCGAATTTCCGCTGGGACTGTTCATCCTGGTGACGGGAGTTTCGGGAAGCGGCAAATCCACGCTGATCAACGATATTCTGTATCGGGCCGCCGCCAAGGAAGTGTACGGATCGCGCGCGGAGCCGGGCGCGCATGCCTCCATCAGCGGCCTGGGGCTGATCGATAAAGTCATCGAGATCGATCAATCGCCCATCGGGCGGACGCCGCGCTCCAACCCTGCGACGTACACGCAGGTATTTACGCCGATCCGCGATCTGTTCGCCATGCTGCCGGAATCCCGCCAGCGCGGCTACAAGCCGGGCCGCTTCAGCTTCAACGTGAAAGGTGGCCGCTGCGAGGCTTGCCAGGGGGACGGGCTGAAGCGCATCGAGATGAACTTCCTGCCGGACGTATACGTGACCTGCGATGTATGCCGCGGCCGGCGCTACAACCACGAGACGCTGCAGGTAAAGTACAAGGGCAAGTCCATCGCCGACCTGCTGGAATCGCCCGTGGAAGATGCTTTAAAGATTCTCGAGAATATCCCGCAGATCAAGGCCAAGCTGGAGACGCTGGTTCGCGTCGGGCTGGGTTATCTGCACCTGGGCCAGTCTTCCACCACGCTTTCCGGAGGCGAGGCTCAACGGATCAAGCTGGCGCGCGAGTTGAGCAAGCGGCAGACCGGGAAGACGCTGTATATCCTGGATGAGCCGACCACGGGCCTGCACTTCGAGGACGTGCGCAAGCTGCTGGAAGTGCTCCAGAACCTGGTGGAGCTGGGGAACACGGTGGTGGTGATCGAACATAATCTGGATGTGATCAAGACTGCCGATTGGATCATCGATCTGGGACCCGAGGGCGGCGAGCGCGGAGGGGCAGTGGTGGCATCCGGCACGCCGGAAGAGATCCTGCGGAATCCCAAGAGCTACACAGCGCAGGCGCTGCGAAAAACGCTGGGTAAAGGACGCGCGGCCTGATGAGCCGGTATTCGGAGAAGCCGCTGTCATTCGAGGGGCTGAAAACGGTCCCGCTTGCCGCGCGCGGCGGCAAAGTGCGGGTGGAGGACTTTGCGCGACCCTTTGAGAAGGGTGGCAATGTCACCCGGCTGATCGAATCGTTTCCTGCGATTCTCGCGGGCCAAGCCTTCCGCGGCGTACTCGACGCCCTGAAGAGAGCCCGGGCCGGCCAGCGCGCGATTCTCTGGGGCATGGGCGGGCACGTCATCAAATGCGGTTTGGGCGATATTCTGCTGGACCTGATGCGTCGCGGCTGGGTAAGCGCCTGGGTGATGAACGGAGCGGCTTCCATTCACGATTTCGAAATCGCCATCGCGGGCCACACCAGCGAGGATGTAGAAGCCGTGCTGCCGGACGGGAGGTTCGGGTCGGCTGAGGAAACCGGACGCGAGATGAATGCCGCGATTCATGCCGGAAACCGCGACGGGCTGGGAATGGGGGAATCGCTCGGCAGGCATCTGGAACTCGCCCGTCCCGCATCCGCCTCGCACAGCGTGCTGGCCGGGGCTTACGGCGCGGCCGTTCCTGTCACCGTGCACGTCGCGATCGGCACGGATACGCCCCACACCCATCCGCAGGCGGACGGAGCGGCCATCGGCGCCACCAGCCATCGCGACTTTCAATTGCTGTGCGCGCTAGTCCGAACGCTGGATAACGGCGGCGTGTACCTCAACCTGGGATCGGCGGTGGTGCTGCCCGAGGTTTTCCTGAAGGCCGTATCGGTGGTGAGGAATCTGGGATATCCTCTGGCAGAGTTCACCACCGTGAATTTCGATTTCCTGCAGCACTACCGGCCCAGAGTAAACGTGGTCGAACGGCCGCATGTCCGTTCGGGCGGCCACGGGTTCGCCCTCACCGGCCATCACGAGATTATGATCCCGCTGCTGGCAGCCGCGCTAGTAGAATTGAGCTGACCACGTGGATATAAGTTCAACGAAATGACACCTCGCGGCAGCCGCGCTTTCTGGGGCTTCGAGGATCTGGCGCTGTTCCTGAGCGCCATTCTTCCCGCCTGGCTGGCCGGGCTGCTGCTGGTTCGATTCGCGCGGACCCTTGCGCCGGTTACGTTTTCCAACAATGCGGTGCGGGCGCTGGCATTCCAGAGCGCCATTTACGCGCTCCTGGTGGGCGCTTTGTATATGGTGATCACCTTCCGTTACCGGCGGCCGTTCTGGCAGTCCATGGGCTGGGTGGTTCCGGAGCGCGGAAAGTGGTGGTGCATATTGGGCGGACCGGCCCTGGCCATCGGTCTCTCCATATTGGGCGTGTTCCTGCACGCGCCTATGATTCCCACGCCTGTGGAAAGCCTGATTTCCGGACGCGGCTCGCTTTTGCTGGTGGCATTCTTCGCGGTGGTGCTGGGGCCCTTATTCGAGGAACTGCTGTTTCGCGGGTTCCTCCAGCCGCTGCTGGAGCGCGCCTTGGGCGCATGGCCCGCCATTGTGCTGGCGGCGACCGGATTCGCACTGCTGCACGGCCAGGAGTATCAGTGGACGTGGCAGCAGCTGCTGGTGGTTGGATTAGCGGGCGCGGCTTTCGGGTACGCGCGCTACCAGACTGGGTCCACTGCGGCAGGCGCGCTGTTGCATGGCGGCTACAACCTCACATTTTTCGTCGGGTATCTGATCCAGTCCAGGTAGCGGGCCTATCCCAGCTGGCGGTAGTTGACGAGCGTGACCTCAGCGTCTGCCAGCGCCACGCGCACCTCCGGCGCGGTCAACGCGCGCAGCTCTTCTTCCCGGCTCTCCTTCAGGCGGGTGCGCGCAACGCGCAGATCGTCGCCGCAATGGCCCGGATGGCACATGAATTCCGTGACGCCTTCCGGCAGAGCCCGGATCACGTCGATCAGGTCTTCGCTGCCGTAGCTGCCGGTGAACTTGAAACCCGCAAACCAATCCGTCGAACGGCAATGATGACGCGTGAGCGCATGCTGAAAACTCCCGTTCATCAGCCGCATCAGCCGGTTCTTCCATCCCACGCCGCCCGGCTGCAGCGGAAAATCGAACGGGCGCCTCACCCAGGCGATCCGAAACTCCTCGGAGATCCGGGCCACTGCCTCGAGCACGGGTGGAAGCAAGTGCGTATGCTTGTGCGTATCCAGGTGGGTGGGTTTCAGGCCGGCATCCACGATGCGGCGGACCTGTTGGACCAGCCGGTCGTAGATACGAATGCGCCCCAGCGCCAGGTCGCGAACCAGCTGGGGAATGGTCGCGGGGAATCCCGGCGCGCCCACCAGCACAAGATGGCAGCCGATATCGAGCGACGGCGTTTCCCGGGCCAGGCGAACCGCGTCGTCGAACGCGTCGCCGGTAGCCATCAGAGTGGTTGCCGTCAGAATTCCGAGGCGGTGCGCCTCCACGATTCCGGCATTGACGTCCCGCGTGAAGCCGAAGTCATCGGCGTTGACGATCAGCCGTCTGACTCCCTGCTGCGCTACCACAGCTTGAGCTGAATGGTGAGGAACTTCTTGGGATTGGCGCGGAAGTCCTTGAGCAGACCCTGCAGCTCGCGCGTGGTGCCGTCCAAGCCTTCGTACAAAGACGAATCATTGAGCAGCCGGCCCACGGTGCCTTCTCCGTTGTTGATCTTGTCGATCACGCCATCCAGCTTGCCCATGGTGGCGATCAGCCGGTCGTGCATTTCGCTGCTGTTGAGCAGCTTGCCCACGGTGCCGTCACCACTGTTGATTTTCGTGATGGTTTGGCGCAGGTCGGCGATGGCCCCGCGCAAGTCGTCGTAAAGGGCGTCGTCTTTGAGAAGCTTTCCGGCGCTTCCCTGGCCGGCGTTGAGCCCGTCCAGAATGTCGTTGACCTTGCCGACACTCCCGCGGACGTCCTGATAGAGGGCGTCGTCGTGAATCAGGCGTCCCATGGTGCTGTCGGTGGCGTTCAGGTCGCCGGTGAGTTGCTTCACGTCGTTGGCGATCTCGACGAACCGGTTGTAGAGTGTCTTATCCACCAGGAGCGCCCCGATGGTGCCCTTGCCGTTGTCGATCTCATCCAGCATCTTGCTCACGCGATCCATAATGCCTTGCATGGCGGACAAGGTTGAGGATCCCTGCTGGAACAAATCCTCGATGGCCGCGGTGTCGGCGCTGGGTATTTCGGCGCCCGCCTGGATGGTCTGCGGGCTCATACCCTTCTTGATGTTGACGTAGCGGCTGCCGAGCATGTTCTGCTGGCCGAGCTTGGCCTGCGAATCCACCGGCACCAGAGGCAGAGATTCATCGTAAATACTCAAGGTGAGCTTCACAATCCTGTTCGGATCGGTCGAGCCCGAAAGTTCAATCTTCTTCACCTTGCCGATCAGGATCCCGTTCAGCCGCACCGGTGTCGCTCCCTCGGTCATGGCGATCGAGTCGGGCAAATAGGTAAACACATCCGTGCTTCTTCGGAACAGGGGGTTGACGCCGGACATCAGAATGATCAGGGCGGCCAGAATCAGCAGCGCCACCATGGCCATGACGCCGACTTTGAGCTGGGCCCACCTGGTTCTTTCAGGGGAAGGCATCAGGCTCCTCCCTCGCGCACGAACTTGCGGATGTAGGGGTCCTTACTGGCTTGCAGCTCGGTTTCGGTGCCTTCGAAAACCAGGCGGCCGCCGTTCATGACCAGGAATTTGGTGGTCACCTGGCTGATATCCTTCCCGTTGCGCACAACCCGCTCCGTCTGCCCACTGTTGGGATTGTAGCGGAAGTTCGCCATAAGATGCCCGTCCAGATACCGATGCGTGACCATGATGGTGGCGGTGTTGCGAAGGTCGCGCTCTTTGAGGAGCAGCGCGATGATGGTGTTCGCGGTGATGGGATCGAGGCCGGCGGTGGGTGAATCGTAGAGCAGCAAGGCGGGTTCCGCGACCACGGCTCGGGCGATTCCCACGCGCCTCCGCATGCCGCCTGAAAGTTCATTCGGGAACTTGTCGAGAGTTTGCTCCAGCTCGACAAACCGCAGGGATTCACGGACTCGATCCTCGATGGAACGGGTGCTTCCGTTGCCGTTCGAGTCCGACACGCTGTGCTGAAGGACTCGAGAATTGGTCAAAGGGTACGCAACGTTTTCGGCGATGGTAAGCGAATCGAACAGTCCGCCTTCCTGGAACAGGATTCCCACCCGCGCCCGAATATCGAATAGGTCCTGTTCCCGCAGCCGCGTAATTTCCTGACCGAACAGGGAGACCCGTCCGGAATCGGCCCTCACCAGGCCCACCGCGACTTTGAGCAGCATGGTTTTGCCGCTGCCCGCGGCTCCCAGGAGGACGAAGGTCTCGCCGGCCCGCAGTTCGAAAGAAACGTGATCCAGCGCCACCGTGTCGCCGAAATGCAGGCTCACATCTTCAAAACGTACGACGGTGGAATCGCCCTGTGTCACAGAAATGGGCTCACTGTGGTACGAAAATCCGGTTCCATACGTAGGTGATGAAGGCTGTTAATACGAAGATCCAGACGGAGGAGGTGACCACGGCGCGGGTGGTGGCACGACCCACACCCTGGGTCCCTCCGCTGGTGCGCATCCCATAGAAACATCCCACCAGCGCGATAATGATTGCGAAAACGAGAGGTTTGAGCAGACCCTGCGCCAGATCGTTATATTCCAGCGCCTGCCAGGCGGTGGTCCAGTATTCGGAAAATGTGAGCCCCAGCATGGTGCTGGCGATAAAATAGCCGCCGGCCAGCCCGATGAAATCCGAGATGATGGTCAGCAACGGCAGCACGAACGCGGTGGCGATCAGCCGCGGTGTCACCAGCTTCTGGATAGGATCCGTGCCCAGGGCGCGCATGGCGTCGATCTGCTCGGTCACCTTCATGGAACCGAGTTCGCTGGCGATGCCGCTGGCGTTGCGGCCGGCCACCAGCACGGCCGTCAGCACCGGGCCCAGTTCGCGCACCAGGGTAATGGCGACAATCGAGCCCACCTGGCCTTGCGCGCCGTATTGCGTCAGCGCGCGCGCCATCTGGAGAGCCATGACGATGCCGCTGAACAGGCCGATCAGCGACACGATGAACAGGGATCCGACTCCGATCACGTCCATCTGCATAAAGATGTCGTCGGCGTAGTGGGGCGTCCGGAAGATGTTCCGGAACGCGCGGATACTCAACAAAACGAACTCCTGAAACGCCTCAAAGGGCGGTTTTAGGGCGTTAAGCAATCCGGATCCCCCGATACTGTAGATGCTAACATTAGGTGCGCGCGATGAAGGGTTTGACCGACATTGCAGGTATCCTGGTCGGCCACGCTTCCGATTATGACGGATTGACGGGCTGCACGGCCATCCTATGCGAAAACGGGGCGGCGGCGGGCGGCGATATTCGGGGCTCGGCAACCGGCACCGAAGAGTGGGACCTGCTTCATCCGCACCACGTCACCGAACGGATTCACGCCGTGGTGCTGGCGGGCGGCAGCGCCTTTGGCCTGGAATCCGCGAGCGGTGTCCGGCGCTACCTGGAGCATAAGGGCGTGGGCTTCGAAACCGGCGCGGCGCGCGTGCCCCTGGTTCCCTGCGCGATTCTCTACGACCTGAACGTGGGCAAAAGCAGTGCTCGTCCTACGCGGGAAATGGGCGAAGCCGCCGCATCGGCGGCGACCGATGAGGCGGTGGCCGAAGGCGCGGTAGGGGCGGGCACAGGCGCTACGGTCGGAAAACTGTTCGGCTTGGCGCGTGCCATGAAGTCGGGCATCGGCTCGTGGACGGTGGAGCTGTCCGGGTCCTACGCCGGCGTAAGAGTCGCGGCGCTGGCGGCCGTGAACGCCGTCGGCGATATTCTAGATCCGGCCACGCGCGCGATTGTGGCGGGAGCCAGGATCGCCCCCAATTCCATGGAATTCGCCAACAGCGCCCGTGCGATGAAGGCTGGCGTACAATCCGGATTTTCGCGGGCGAACACGACGCTGGTGGTGGTGGCCACC